>NZ_FNPV01000002.1:0-300000 GCF_900107405.1 Tindallia californiensis
AGGCACGCCGCCAGCGTTCATCCTGAGCCAGGATCAAACTCTTATATAAATTCTTCCTGTACCCAAGCTTTTGCTTGCGTTTTCCATCACGTTTTAACGTGTGGTTTCGTTCTCTCTGCTGTTCAGTTTTCAAAGAACTCTCTTTGCTTATTTCTTGCCGCTCTTAAGCGACTTGATTATCTTACCATGCTCTGCTTTCGATGTCAATACCTTTTTTTATCTTGTTTTTCGCTTCGCATTCGTTGCCGTCGCTGTGTTTTAGCGACTTTATTACTTTACCATCTTTATCGCTTCATGTCAATGGTTTATTTTTCTTTTTTTCTGGTGCCCACTTCAAGGGGCAAGAATGAATATAGCATATAGTTTGGAACTTGTCAAGAATTTCCAACAGTGAGCACCACAGGCTTCTATTTTTATGAACTCTCATTAAGCGTTACTGTTTCTAGCTATCATGCTTCCCAAAGCTATCGAATAAAGTTTTGATTTAAATTCATCGGCTCGGGATACTAATACAATGGGAATTTTAGCTCCCATGATAATTCCTGCTGATTCTGCCTGAGCCATATATGTCAAGGTTTTCCCTATACCATTGCCCATTTCGATATTAGGAACCATCAGTATATCTGTATCTCCAGCTATCTGACTCTCATATCGCTTAATCCTACTTGCTTCTTTCGAAACGGCAAGGTCTAATGCCATCGGACCACCAACGATCGAATCATTACCAAAGATTCCTTCTTTTCCACGTTTTACCAAGTTGGCTGCATCTATAGTTGCTTCCATCTTATCATCAACTTTTTCTTTGGCTGCTAAACAAGCAATTTTCACAGGACTAACACCTAAAGCTCTTGCTACTTCAATTGCATTCATAATAATTTGTTCTTTCTCCTTAAGGTTTGGAGAAATATTCATTCCACCATCTGTTAAAAACAATAGTTTATGATATGTTTTTGGAGAATAAACCATTACATGACTCAACAATCTATCAGTCCTTAATCCCCTTTCTTTTTTTAATACCGCTTTTAATAAAATAGATGTATCTACAAGACCTTTCATTAAGAACTGAGCATTTCCTATTGATACAGACCCCACTGCCTTTTCAGCTGATTCTATTAAATCAGCACAATCGCATACTTCGATATTTTCTAGTCCCATCCCAATCTGTATCGCTATTTCTTCTATTTTAGATTTATTCCCAAACAATATCGGTTCGATTATGTCTAGTTTCTTAGCTTCATTTACCGCTTTCATTACATCAGAATCTTCAGCCGCCGCTACTGCCAATCTCATTTTTATATTTGGATTTGGTATATTCAACAAATCTTCTAAACAACGCACCATTGTTTTCACCTCACATAATATTTTTTAAGGCTTGCTATTTTTTTGTATATTTATTATAGCACTCTTGCTATGATTTAGAAAGTGTCTGAATTTGTTGCTTTACTATTTTCAACATATGGAAATTCGGATCTAATTTTTCTACTTCCTCAACCAGAGATTTTGATCGCTGATATTGGGATGCTACGCAAGCTATCAGAGCAGCTTTGCATTTCATTTCTAAACTGTTTTTATTCCTCCTCAGAAGCTCTTCCATCATAGACAATGCCTTTTGAGGTTCTTCTATTATCAGATAAATATTTATTAATTGAAGATATGTCTCTTCATGATATCCTTTAATCTCTATCACTTTATCGTAATACTTGATCGCTTCCATCAAACTACCCGTTTGTTCATAGGCTAATCCTACAAAAAAATGTAGATTCCACCAGGACTGGTGTCTCTCAACCAATGGTAATAACCACTCTAAAGCTTCTGCACCTTTGTTTTGCAAAGCTGCCTGGTAGCCATTTTCATAAATGGCTAGATCACCCACTACTTCTATCTGTTTCACCAGTAATGCTTTTTCCTCTTCACTCATTTCCATACTTTCGGCTTCCTTCCAAACTTCCATTGCTTTATTGTAAGTTTTACTTTCGCGATATAGCAATCCCAGATAATAGTTGCATAGTGGATTCTTTATACCCTTTTCATATAATAACTCTAAATACAATAAGGATTCGGATATAAGATTTTTCCTATGGATATTTTCTGATTCTAACCTCGAGGCTACCTGATAAGATGAGACACCTGTCAATAACAGCGCCTCCTCCGTTTCAGGCTCAAATAACGATACAGCCCGCGCAAAAATAAGAGCTTCTTCAAACTGTTCTTCTTTTTGACAATCGATGGCTTCCTTTAACCATATTTGAGAAGCTGACAATCCACTAGCTGCAATCAATTTTTCATACTCCATTCTTTTAGAGAAGGAGGTGTCGATCCCCAGTAAATAACCGATTCCTTTTATGATCATTGAGCTATTGATCACTTTATCTTCCTGATGCCTTTTAATGTTTTCAGCTAAAGACAGTGTAATAAGAGGAACATCAAGGCCATCAGCTGGCACTTGATAATTCTCTAACCCTAGCGTTGTTCCTGGTTTTAATGTTATGAACGTTAAATTCTCAGTGAATGGCTTTAAAAAGCAAAATAATTTGTCTGAGCTCATCAGTTCTCCCCCATTATCGATTCATTTATAATTCTAAGCCTACTGTTTTTTTCTAATCATTTTTATACCGTATTCTGATAATCTCTTAAATTGATTTTTTTCATATTGAAAAAGTAATAGTGAATGGTTTTCTAATAGTTCATTTAGTTGATAATAGTCTGAGTTGTTCTTATTAACCTCCCAACAACCAATGTTCTTTATAAAAGGTATCATTACAGATTCTAAATCAGAAGGTACTAACATTATTTGCACTTTAGAAATGAATTTTTTAACTGGTTCTTTGAAAAATTGAGGTAAATAGTTTCTAACAAATGCTTCATCATGAAGTATTAAATGTGTGTCTTCCTTAGAAAGCATTACCGGGTATTTTTCTTCGTTCTGTCCATACCAAGCTTTGTGTCGTTTGCTTTTTTTGTAATAATCCAAATGCATCAAATAGTATATCTCTTTATGGATTTCCGCAAAACGGCTCATTAGAAAAGATTCTAGAAACTCTATTGTTTCATCATACTTATAGTTACTCATTATATCTTTATTCTGATGCCAATCACGGCTCATGTCATCAAAAATACGAAACATACTAACCGTTGGTTGCAAACTAATAAATTCTAGCGTATACCTCATACTTCCTGAGTTCCAAAATAGATTGAGCATTTTTTCAATATTCTTTAGACGTATTATTTCCGAATAGGAAATCCAATCATTAGAAAGCACTTCATATGGAGGATGTTCCATAAAAATATATCCATATTCTTGTCGGCGTTGCTTAATCTCCGATCCTTTTATTAGTTTCAAAAACCCAAGCTGTATCATGTCTGCTTTAAGGTCAAAAATGCTATCGAAAGACTCTCTAAATTGAAAATAGCTTTCATACGGAAGGCCCGCAATTAAGTCAACGTGAATATGTATTGTTTTTAGTTCTATAAGCTTTTGAATGTTATTCATCAATTTTTGTTGCCGAGGATTTCGATTGATTTCCTGCAATGTCTCTTCATTGGTGGATTGTATTCCTATCTCAAACTGAAAAAGCCCTGGTGAAGCTAGCTCAAGTACACTCATTAGTTCATTGTTTATTAGTTCTCCACCAATTTCAAAATGAAAATTAGTGTATCCATTATCATTACGAATTAAAAAATCAAATATTTCATAGGCTCTTCCACCATCGCTATTAAAAGTTCTGTCTACGAGCTTCACTTGTTTTACTTTTTTTGAAATCAATTGTAATAACACCTTTTTTAATTGATGCATCGGCAAATAGGAAAGCTTGTTTTGTGATCCAGACAAACAAAAACTACATTGATATGGACATCCTCGCGATGTTTCGTAGTAATATATTTTCTCTGGATGAAATTCATCCTCCATTGTATAAGGATCCGGTAGCTGTAATAATTTATTATCTTTGTTTTCATAAGGTATTTCATTAACAAAGATATCACCTTTTGCTCTAAAAACAAGGCCTGGAAGTTCAGAATAATCATCGTAGTTGCTGATAGCATGAATTAATTTCGGAAGTCTTTCTTCCCCATCCCCCATTAAAATCAAATCTACCCCCTCATTCTCCACCATGAATTGATAAGGTTCGCAGGATACTTCCGGTCCTCCCAGAAGAATCATTAGGTCAGGCTTTAATTTTTTCAAGCTGGATACTATTTTTTTGATTAGTTCAATGTTCCAGATATAACAGGAAAAACCAACAATATCACAGTTTTTCAAATAGATTTCTTGCAAAATATCTTCCATATGCTGATTTATTGTATACTCTACAAGTTCATTTTCGATGCTTTCTTGTGATAAACCCTTTGCTAAATATCGAATCGCCAGGTTTGTATGGATAAACTTAGCATTAATTCCAATTAGTAATATTTTCACTCTAATCACCTCAAATCAATTTTATGTAAACCTATTGCATGTAAATAAAATTTTGGATATAATGTACCACAGTTAATCTTAATTGAAAGGTGGATATTTTATTTGATACCGCAAACGCACGTTATTATTGCCAATGAGATATATCATGAAGTTAACCGTACCCTGAACCTTACTCTTGATAAAACTCAACTCGTTTATGGAAGTATAAAGCCTGATATCTTCTCTGGAATTCCTAAACTCAAACATTTTAAACCACAATCCTTTGATGTTATTTGTGATGAAATTCAAACCATATCTAATAGCACATTAACGAATAACCAGCCGTATATATCCTACTTATCACAAAAAATCGGAGTTATTACGCATTATATTGCTGACTATTTCTGCATCCCTCATAATGATCGGGCTACCTATCAGAATCATTTTTGGGAGCATCTAAAATATGAAGGATCATTACACAAAAGCTTCAAAGAAAAAGAACCTTTTCAGACTCATGCTTTTGAACTCAACCAAAATATCAACTTCACAGATCTAAGCCAGATTAAAAGGTATTTAGATCATTTGCATGCACGCTATGAAGCTAATGAAGAGAGTATGGATAATGATGTCAACAGTTCTCTCTTTGCTGTTAAATCCATTTCTTTACTAATGCTTCAACATGCTTTAAGTTATAAAGAGATCTATAAAGTTGCTGCATAATAACCTTGCATCCCGCCTATCATTTAGATACAATACTTATGACATTACTATTTAATACCAAATTTAGGTAAGAAAGCGAGGGAGTTATGGAAAATTTTGATTATATTTCTATTGAAAACATTTCCAAAAAAGATTTCTTAATGATATTACAGGCACTGGAGTACACTGGCGAGCATACTAATATCCAGGAATTTGTTCTCTTAAAGGATGATTTGATTCAACAGTTAACAGATCTATCTGAAATAAGTGTCGAAGAACTATTTTCCAGTATGCAAGATTCTTAAAAAAACACAGTAGAGATGCTTGAAAAAAACTCTTGTTGGCAACCCCAACAAGAGTTTTTTTTACATACGATCCGGCGCTTTAATTCCTAATAAACTCAATCCCAGGTGAAGAACTTCTTTAACAGAAACAACCAGTGCTAACCGAGTCTCTTTTACCTTGGCATCATCTACTAGAATGGGATGGTCATGATAAAATCGATTAAAACTCTGAGCTAAATCCACAACATGTCGTGTTAAGATTGAAGGTTCATTTTTGTTCATGGCATCCCTAATAGCGTCTTCAAAGGTTTCCAGTTGTCTTATTACCTGATTAGAAACTTCATCTTCCAAATAAGAGCCCTCTATTTGAAATGTTTTTTCTTCCAAATCTATGCCTGCTTTTCTTAATACGCTTACAGCTCGTGCATGTGTATACTGAACATAAGGACCTGTCTCTCCATCAAAACTAAAAGCTGTATCCCATGAAAAAGAAATATCTTTAATTCGATTATGACTCAAATCATTAAAGATAACTGCCCCAACTCCTACATCAACCGCCACTTCTTTTTTATTAGGCAATTCCGGGTTCTTTTCCTCAATAATATTAAAAACTCTCTCTATCGCACCCTCTATAACTTCTTCCAGTAATACCACTGTACCTTTTCTACTTTGAATTCTTTTTCCTTCATGAGTTACTCTCCCAAACGGAACATGTTCTAAATCAGCCGCCCACTCATAACCCATTAATTCTATTACCTTAAACCATTGTGCAAAATGAAGATTTTGAGAGTAATCCGTTAGATACAAGCATTTTGTAAAATCAAAGGTGTTTTTCCGGTAAATTGCTGCTGTTATATCACGAGTTGCATAAAGGGTGCTACCATCTTTCTTTTGCACTAAGCAAGGAGGCATATTGTAAGATTCCAGGTTTACTAAAACAGCACCTTGACTGTCTTCTAAGAGATTTTTTTGATGAAGTTCATCCAAAATAGGTTTCATTTTGTCGTTATAGAAACTTTCACCAGTATAATGATCAAAACGAACGCCCAGTAAACTGTATATTTTTTTCAACTCTTTAATCGTTTCTTCACTGAACCACTTCCATAAAGACAGTGCTTCCTTATCGCCTTTTTCCATTTTCACAAACCATTCTCTCGCCTCATCTTCCAGTTCCGGAGTCTTTTCGGATTCATCATGAAACTTTACATAAAGATCCAGAAGTCCTTGGATTGGCTCTTTTTCTATTCTTTCCTGATTTCCCCAATTCTTATAAGCCACAATTACTTTTCCAAATTGAGTTCCCCAATCCCCAAGATGGTTGATTCCAACGCATTCATAACCCATATGGCTATATATTTTATATAAAGAACTTCCAATAACCGTTGACCGCAAATGACCAACATGAAAGGGTTTTGCAATATTTGGTGCGGAGAAATCGATACAAATCGTTTTACCTGCGCCTTCATTACTGGATGCAAATTTTTCTTTTCGATTTATCACTTCACTCAGCACTTTTTCTGCCAGTTTTTTTCTATTGAAATAGAAATTCAGGTACCCACCGATGGCTTCTGTTTTTAAAAACACATCATCTTTTTTTATTGCTTCAGATATTTCCAATGCAATACTTTGAGGTGCTTTCCTCAATGCTTTAGACAATTTAAAGCAAGGAAACGCATAATCGCCCAAGTCACTGTTCGGTGGTTTTTCTATCCATTGCATAATCTCTTGAGCAGATTGGTGTTCTAGACTCTCTGCTATGTTTTCAGCAATCATTTGTTTAAAGGGGTTCATTTATTTTCCTCCTATTATTTTCAATATCATTTGTATACTGCTTATTTATCTGGATAATAGCTCGTAATAAACTCATATTCTTCTTGAATTGGCAATCCTTGAATCTGATCAACTTGATTACCGTCAATTAGTAGTCGGACTCGGTCATTTTCTGGCAATGTTATTAAACTATTAACAATTACAGCGATAGTAGCCTCGATATCTTCATGAGTACCGGATATATTCTGGACAAAATCTTCAGATAAATTCACAACAGCCGTTCTACCATCATTTTCCACGGATAAAATTTTTGTTTCTTTAGGAATCGGATTGATAAGTTCTCCGATCCCTTCTTGGCTTAATAGTTCCTCAAGGACGAACAGAGATAAACTTTTATTTTGAAGTCGTTCGTCGTTAGAAGCTATTTGATGGGAATCTGAAAATACAAAGGGCTGATCTTGATGTTTTAAGTATAACACATACTGTATTCGATCATTATTCTTACCTTCGTCAGATTCTTCAGATTCTTGTTTCATTTCAGATTCTTGTTCATTTTGTGCTTCTGATTGAGATGTTTCTTGTTCTGTTTCTTCTGTCTCAGTATCGTTATTTCTACATCCTATAAAGAAAACAACAGAAATTATTATAAGAAAACACAGTGCTTTTTGCAATCTGGAATAATTTAACATTTTAATTCTCCTTATCATGTCCATATCTTATTATTATCTTGTTTTCTCTATTTCGTGCTCGCTAATACATTAATCCCATGAGCCGCTAACATAGCACTTGACTGCCAGTGCCATTCATGATTTCTGCCGGCTTTCTGGGCACTGGCAACCCTCCTAACACTTCAGGACAGATTGAAATTATTTCTTTGTCCTTCAGTTTGCTCATTATTTGAGGATAATGTTTGGCTTTTCCATCGTATCGACAAGGAATACCTAAAAGGCATGCACTAACTGCAATCATCATAAACCACTCCTTTATATAGGTCAAGATCTATTAAGCTTCACAATGGTAACTCCAGCACCGCCTTCGCCATAAATGCCATCCCTATAACCCTTGACTAGCCTATGTTTCTTTAATTTCTTTTGAATTCCTTGCTTCAAAACACCTGTCCCTACTCCATGAATAATGGTAATTTCTTCATGCCCGCTGAGAAATGAATCGTCTAAATATTTATCCACAATATACATGGCCTCTTCCAAATCTTTTCCTCTTAAATCACATTCTTTTGTCGTATGTTCCGTTTTATGCTGAATAATTCTCTGGAGTCCTTTTTTACTCTTTTGTTGTTCTCGGTATGTTTTGACTAATTTTTTGATTGGTAATGACATCTTCATCACACCGATTTGCACTAAAGCTTCTTTTTTGTCATGATCAATAGAGATTACCGATCCTGTTTGATTTAGTGAAGGAATCTTTACTTCATCCCCTTCTTTTACCGGTTTATTTGATTCTTCCACATCAACAGATTCGCCCAGCAGGTGATAGGAACCATCTACCTCCAATTCTGACAACTTCTCTCTCAGTCGACTTCTCACTCTCTCTGCCGATTTATTTCCAGTTACCACAGTCGATTGTTCTCTTATTTTTCTTATTTCTTCAATCAACCTGTCCGCTTCTTTCTTAGCATCTTCCACCAACTGATACGCTTCTCTCTTTGCTTTTGCAATCAATTCGTCCTGTTGTATTTGTATTTTATTCTCACGCTCAGAAATAATTCTCTCACGTTCTAAAAGTTGCCGTCTTAATTGTATTGCTTTTTCCGATTCAGCTTCGGCCAAGATTTTATTTTCTTCGATTGACCTTAATATATCTTCAAAATCAATACTATCCTTTGTTAAAAATGTTTTTGCTTGTTCAATAACATGTTGATCCAAACCTAATTTTGATGATATTTCAAATGCATTCGACTTTCCTGGTATTCCAATGAGTAATCGATATGTAGGACTCAGTGTTTTAATATCGAATTCTACAGAAGCATTTTCTGTCTCATCGTTCATTAAAGCATATTGTTTCAGCTCACTGTAATGTGTCGTAGCCAGAACAAGTGAACGCTTGTTGATTAAATAGGTAAGAATAGACATCGCTAACGCAGCACCCTCCGTTGGATCCGTGCCCGCTCCTAATTCATCTAATAATACTAAAGAATTCCCAGTAACATTTCTTAGTATTTCTACGATGTTTTTCATATGCGAGGAAAAAGTACTTAAACTTTGCTCAATGCTTTGTTCATCACCTATATCTGCAAAAACTTCATCAAAAGTGCCCATCCGACTACCTACATCTGCCGGAATATGTAACCCACTTTGTGTCATTAAAACGAATAATCCTACTGTTTTTAAAGTAACCGTTTTTCCACCTGTATTTGGTCCGGTGATAACAAGTGCATGCTGTGGATCACCTAGTTTTATTGTAATAGGAACTACTTCTTGATCTTTTAGCAAAGGGTGCCTGGCATTTTTAAAGTGTATTTGTCTCTCTTTCACCAAAACCGGTTCTATGGCTTTCATCTGAACAGCCATTTCTCCCTTAGCCATCATAAAGTCCATCTTTTTCATTGTTGCTTGATTTTGTCTTAACATATCGGCTATCGAAGCAACCTCACCCGTTAGCTCTAGTAGTATTCTGTCTACTTCAATCCCTTCACTTATTTTAAGTTCCTTTAACGCATTATTCATTTCTACAATAGGCATGGGTTCAATAAATAATGTAGCACCTGAAGAGGATTGATCATGAACCATTCCCGGAACCATGGATTTATACTCTTGTTTTACCGGTACCACAAACCTTTCCTGCCTAATGGTAATAATTGCTTCTTGTAGATATTTTTGGTTTTTACTGGACTGAATAAAACTGTTTAATTTTGAACGAATCCCTTCATTTTTCTGTTGTATTTTTCTTCTGATTTGCCTTAGCGCAGGGCTGGCATGATCTGACAATTCCGTTTCGCTAACAATACAGCTTTCAAGTCGTTCTTCTAATTCTTTGTCCACTTCTAACAACTGTACATTTGACATGAAAATTGGTATATGATCTTTATTTCCATAAGCATTCATAAATGCCTTGCATTTTCTCACCGTTGTAAGTTGTTTTTTTATTATAAGCAATTGATTTAAATCCAATACCGAACCTAATTCCGCCTTTTTTAGTAACCCTAATATATCTTTTAACTCAGATAAAGGCATGCTACCTTTTTGCAATCGAATAGTTTCAGCTTCCGCCGTTTCTTTTTGTAGTTCTTGAATATCGTAAAAGTTTGTTTTGGGCTTTAATCCTTCCGCTAACTCCGAGCCTAAACCTGATAGGCATAACTCAGCCAATCTTTTTTTAATTTTAGTAAATTCAAGTAATTTTATGGATTTGGAGTTCATAGTTTTCTCCTTATGGTGATATTTATCCGATGACGTAGCACTGCTTATAATCGAACATTACCGACACTATTGTAGCATATTCACCTTCTTAAAAAAAGGTTTGCGATACTCATTCTGTCCACTCTGGATAATTTTCCAGTTGATATATCACGATTATTCTGAGTCCTTTCTTCTTTCATTGGGTAAAATGAATTATAATAAAGAAATAGGCACCCTATCAAACTGTTCACAAAAAAGAAAGGAGCTTTCAAATTGAAGACTTATCAAGATTTTCATAAGATGTTGAGTACTCGCTTGTTAAATGCATCTTTACTAGAGAATATAGAAATCGAAGCAAGTGAAATTGATTCTTTTTTGAAAGAACCCTCTGTTATAAAAAAAATGAAAAAGATGATTGCTGATGCTGATTATAGCTGTAAAACTGTTTATAACCTTTTGAAACCGATCATTCTTAATCTTTGGAATCAAGCACCTCCTAAGGATCCCCTTAACTATTTATATCAATATGCCTTATCCATGTCATTCCCACATGCCGTTGAAACTGAATTAGACGATCAGTATTCCCAAGGCTGCTTGTTCTATTTAGAAGGACTGAAAGTTGTTACAGAAATAAAGAAAACAAATGATCAAGCGTCTTTTCAGGGAAAACACCCTCTTCGCTTAAGTGTTGAGGAACTTGGTGCAAATACATCTCAATCAAAAGAATATAGGCAATTTTTACTAGCTTTTGAAAAAGAGTATATTCATGAAATGATGCGCTTAAATTTTGAAGTGACCCATCATAATACACTTGACCATATCTGTGGTGTTCATTATCTGGCTGTTCTTATTGCAAAACAACTTTTCGAACTCGGCATTCCTGTCGATGTTGGTAGGGTATCTGGAGCGGCGGCGGGTCATGATTTAGGAAAATTTGGATGTAGAAGTTTTGAAGCAAGCAGGGTTGCTTACTTACATTATTATTATACAGAGCAATGGTTCAAAAATAGAGAAATTTTTAATATTGGTCATGTCGCATTAAATCATTCTGTGTGGGATTTGGAGTTGGAAAATCTTCCACTCGAATCCTTGATATTAATTTATGCTGATTTTCGCGTAAAAAACAAATCCACTGTTGAAAATCCTTTCACCATGTCTTATTTCAGCCTTGCTGATTCTTTCTCAGTGATCCTTAGTAAGTTAGACAACCTGGATGAAGCCAAAGAAAAAAGATATCAACGTGTTTACGCAAAATTGAAGGATTTTGAAGATTATATGATCGACTTGGGAATACAAACAGATCCCTCTTTGCCCATGAAAACTCGTACAAACACACAAAAAAAATATTATTCGCTAATGCATGGAACTGACGTAACCCAAAACCTTAAATATTTTGCTATTCACCATAATATTCACCTGCTATATCGATTTCGAGATGAAGATTCATTAAGCGAAATTATTGAACTGGCTCGAAACGAAAAAAACGATAAGATTTTACGTAAATACTTGGATCTTTTCCAAGAATATAATGCATATTTCACACAAAAACAAAAGATTGTCTCCATGAGATTTTTTTATGAAAAACTCACTCATCCAGAAGAGGATATTCGTAGGCAGTGTGCTGAGTTGATCGGACAAATCATTAGCCAGTTTGATGAAAATTACCGAAAAGAACTTCCAGGAGATGTAGAGCTTCCTCCACCGGACATTACCAGCTTTGATTTATTGAGTGAATATATGAAGCTTTTTATCTTTCCAGACCATAAAATAACCGATCTTCATACTCATTGGATTCAGTATAGTTTAACCTATATGGTTTCACAACTTTTCTCCTGCTGCGACCAAAAAGATATTAGTCAGTATAAAGATATTATCGTTGAATTTTTTCTGGAGTCTCAAGATTATTCTCAGGTTTTGGATATTAATTTTTTACAAACAATCCCCGAGATTCCCGTATATCCAGGCGATCCAACATTAAATGTTTTTTTTGATTATATACGTTCCTCCTTAAAACATCCTTCACTTCGTGAAGACCTTGACCTTAGAATGTCCGTTCTCGAATCATTAAACTATTTGATTGATTATTTTCCTCATGATAGCCAGCAAATTGAGTTTGTTAAAAGTATTTTTACAGATAAGCCCGCAAAGTCTCCAGTTCCTGCAGAAAACTATATGATGCTTCGCATCGCTAAGAAGTTGTTCGCTGAAGACGCTAAAATCAGACCCTATCAAGAATTTTATGAGCTGGATGTTCACAAAGTACCTGATATCCATTTAACCAACCTAAAAACGGCTACTAATTGGGTTACAAAACGAATTCACGTGGAATTATTATTGGATTATCTAAGTCAAAATCCAACTCTCAATAAACTTTATACAGCAATGCATTTTTGCAATCTCCTAAAGGTGAGCAGCGTCGAGAATGTTCGAATACAAGCAGGTGAATCACTGGTCAAGTTATTCCCCGAGTTGCCAATGGAACAACGAAACGATGTGGCGATCGAATTACTCCGGGCTTTAGAAATTGATGGTGCGCAACATACAAAGTATATCCCGGACTACCTTGGTCAAATTATTATTTATCTAAAACAAGTAGAAATTGACGAAATATTGATGGATTTAACAGAAAAAATCAAGCAAGGTAATTCAGAAATCAACTCTTTACTTATAAAAACTATTGGTATATTTGTGGAGAATTTCCCAAAATACCAGGAGTTTTTCAATGAATCTGAAGATGAATATGATAACAGACTTCGGAAAATGATGGGCGTTTTACTGAATGGTCTTGTTCATAATCAACTACAAATTCAACAAATTTCTTTCAGTGTTTTAGGAAAAGATATTTTTGGGTCAACGCTCTTAACACTGAAAGAAAAAGAGCTTCTTTTTAAGATGATTGCTAAAAAAATGTTAACATTAACCAGAGAAATTGAAGAACATGATTTATTGTTTTTAACGAACTCCTCTAGCCTAAACCATATTTATCGTTTTATTTCTGATTTTGCATTTTTTCATGCACCAATAGAGGTTCCTGTTCCGGATAAAATTGCTTTTTTCCCAGGTTCTTTTGATCCCTTCACATTGGGCCATAAAGAAATCACTACCGCTATTCGAAACAAAGGGTTTGAAGTGTATTTAGCTATCGACGAGTTCTCGTGGTCCAAAAGAACTCAACCTAATCTGGTTAGAAAAAACATTGCTAACATGTCTATCGCTGATGAATTGCATGTTTTTATTTTCCCTGAAGAATTGCCAATTAACCTTGCAAATAACACTGACTTGAAAAAATTAAAATCATTGTTTCAAATATCAGAGGTGTATTTAGTGGCTGGAAGTGATGTGCTCATCAACGCTTCTGCTTATCGATCCAATAAAGATTCACCTATCCTTGATTTTGGCCATATTTTATTCGAGCGTCGAAATGCTGACTATTCTCCAGACCATCATTCAAGGCTCAACCAGCTGGTAGATAAAATCAGTAAACCCGTTATTCGGCTCAATTTAGCTCCACAGTATGAGGATATTAGTTCTTCACAAATCCGTAGTTATATAGATGAAAACCGGGATATTTCAAAAATGATCGATCCTCTTTGCCAACATTTCATTTACAAACAAAACTTATATCGAAATGAGCCGCAATATAAATCCCTTATTCAAACCATATCTCTGGATATAGACATTAGAGATCATTTTACTTACGAACTTATCAATAGTATTGTCTCAAGCTTTCATGACGATTATAATCACTCTTTTAAAAACGTAGAAGCTATTTTCAGAAAACCTAACGGCCGATTAATTCTTATCAGAGATGTTAAGCAAAACGGTAAGGTTCTTGCCTATGCAGCGATCCATTGGGTACCTTCTGAACAAATTTATCAAGAATTTAAGAACAGAGAAATTTCCGGTTACGTAAGAGAAGAATACAATGGCCGAATTATAGCTATCGATGGAATTTTTGCTAATCAACATCATCAGTATGATAACTTGTATCAAATTATCTTAACCGAAACGCTTGCCTATGCATTGAAAAATGATTATGGATATGCTATTTTTCAAAATAAGATTGATCAGAATACCCCTTCGGAAGTGTTTGATATTCTACAACTACATGGATTTATTGAGCTGGATTATGGCAGTGATAAAGAGCCTGTTTTAACAGTTAATATGTCCAATCCCTGTACCTTAAATCTTGATATTATGACAATCATTAAAGAGCCCTTTAAAAGTAATCACAATGTACAAAAAGCGATTAATCATACCAGAAAACGCATGCAGAAAGTATTAACCGAATTGTATCCCGGTCATTTAACGCTTTCTTTTGATCGAAGCATTATTGATGAAACCTTGATAAAGAAAATATGTCATGAAAATGAGGTTCCACCAGTTCCCCTAAACCCTCGCAAATTAGGAGAAGCAATGTGCGTGCCTTTTGGTAATGTGTTAAACAGAACCATCGTTCCAAACACAGTAACAAAATCCCTTCATACAGAGCGAATGTTTAATCCGGATATGAAGAGTTTTACGATTAGATCTTTTCCTTACTATCTGGACTTAAAGCATCAGATACGAATGATAAACTCCTTTAATAAGCCTGTTATTCTTGTTGATGATTTGCTTAATAAAGGTTATCGAATTCGGGGGTTAGATCCATTATTAAAAGAAGAGAACCTAGCCGTAAAAAAAATTGTTGTTGGTTTATTATCTGGACGTGGAAAAGAATTAATGGAAATTCAAAATCGTGCTGTTGATAGCGCCTATTTTATTCCTAAACTGCGGCTTTGGTTTAACGAGGCACTGTTATATCCATTTATCGGCGGAGACTATTTGTGGAGAGGTTCGTATCCAAACAGCAATTTAATGCCTTCCATTAATCAGATTCTTCCTTATACATCCCCCAGCTTTATTAAAGGTGTTTCTAATCGCCAGCTGTATAATATGTCCCAAGTATGCATCGAAAATTCCATCGCGATCCTTCATGTGCTAGAAAAAGAGTACCAAAAACTGTACGAACGAAAATTAACACTGTCCATGCTAGGTGAAGTTTTCATCTACCCACGTTACCCAGATAATGGTCCTTATATGAAATACGACTTTAGTATTGCTCCATCAGAACACCTGAAAAAAGATCTTGAGTTATTACAACGACTAGAACTAATGGTCATCACATCTTAGACAGGAGGAAATAAACTTGCTCTATTTTTATGAGGAAAACAACTGTATTTTAATATCTACACAAAAAATTTCATCATTAAAATCCTGTAACAAGAACCAGGCAATGAACTCAGAAATGCCACTCTACTGGTTAGTGGAAAGACACCCTGTCCGGAGTTATGTCACTATGGGTGTTACAGAGCCTTGGCAGCTTACAGCTAAAAAAGAATCTTTGCATTTTATTCAAAAGTATCCTTTTAAGAACAATAACGACCCATCTCATGTAAGCGATATTCTTACCAATAACCCTTGGATATACGACCGTATTAATCGTGGCCAGCTGTACACATTAAATAGAAACCATCCTCGATGGAAAGAGCAAATCAATAGAAAAACCATTCCAGGAGGAAGGGTTCATATTGCCGGTCTTGGTGATGTTGGTGGTACCTTGCTTACAGGTCTTCGGATGCATGGAGTAAACCATGTTTCTTCAATAGGTATTTATGATTTATCCCCATTCAAAATGCAACGTTGGGAGCAGGAATCTAATCAAATTGCTGACTTGAATTATCTTCAATATCCTATCGTAGAAAGCATTTCTGAAAATGAGCTTTTTCAATGTGACATATTTGTTTTCTGCATTGCAAAAAATATTCCAGACATAAACAGTGGCATAACCGACGTTAGAATGGCTCAACTAGATGCTAACGCTGACATTATTCGTGCTTATGCAAAAAAAGCACGTTCAGCCGGATTTAAGGGGTTATTTGCTGTGGTTTCTGATCCAGTAGATCAACTTTGCAAAATTGCCTATATATCCAGTAATTATAACGAAAAAGGTGAGTTTGATTTTAATGGTTTACTTCCTGATCAAGTCAAAGGTTTTGGCCTTGGTGTTATGAATGCCAGAGCAAACTATTATGCTGCAAAACATCCGGAAACAAAGCACTATCACACGGAAGGCAGAGCTTTTGGCCCACACGGTAAGGGTTTGTTTATCATGGATTCAATCATCAAATATAACAAAGAATTATCCCGCACTTTAACACAGCAAACATTAACCGCTAACCTGTCGGTGCGTAAAGCTGGTTATAAGCCTTATATTGCTCCTGCTCTATCATCAGGCTGTTATTCTTTAATTGCTGCAATAAATGGATCTTGGCATTATAGTACGGTCTTTCTCGGTGGTGTTTATTTTGGTTGTCGAAATTATGTCAGCTCTTATGGGAACTTCTGGGAATCCTATTCCTTACCTGAAGATGTTTTTACAGAACTTCAAAACACATGGCGAAAGTTGGATGAAATATAATGATTACTGCCATTATGCCTGAAATATCCGAGGAATTGAAATATTATGCCGATCAATTATTAGATGGTATTCCTTGTGAAGTCTTAACTTGCTCTTCAGATTTATCTAAGCAAAAGATTCTTGCAATGAATCGCCTTGTTTTTTTTATTCAATTAGACGAGTGGGGAAACAATCTTTCCCTTTTGAACCTGTTGAAAACGATAGAGTCAATAAACCCTTTTGTTTTTAGAGAGTGTACAGCGATGCTGGTTGTTAAAAGCAACAACGAGTGGTTTACTAAGTCTTTCGCAACCAGTCTTATTTTTATTCTAAATCAGAAGGGTTGTCGCTTTATTGGCCATCCTTTACTAGAAATGACTAAAGACCTTGAAAATTTATGGCGCTGGGAGAAAACTTCTGGTGTTTCCAGAGAAAAACTAGTTTACCAGATAGGTAAGCAAGCTTTGCTTCGCTTACTAAATAATGATAAAGTTCGTTCCAGTAATCCTAGAATTACTGTTTTACATGCCAGTTCAAAAAAAACATCTAATACTTTTCAGCTCTGGAACATGGTGAAACAAAGTTTATCATCCGCTCAAGTTGAAGAATTCCACGTGGAAAATGGTACTTTGATCGACTGTATTGGTTGCCAATATCAGACATGCCTATACTATGGCAAACAAAAGAGCTGTTTTTACGGCGGGGATATGATCAAAGAAATTTTACCTTCAATGGAAAAAGCCAATGCATTACTATGGCTATGTCCAAATTATAATGATGCCATCTCAGCAAATTTAACAGCTGTCATAAATCGAATGACGGCATTATATCGAACAATGTCTTTTTATGATAAATATGTTTTTTCAATTATTGTGTCTGGCAACTCGGGCAGTGACTCTGTTGCCAGGCAACTAATTGGTGCCTTAAACATTAACAAGGGATTTCACCTTTCTCCTTTTTTCTGTCTCACAGCTACCGCTTATGAACCCGGAAGTATTTTGGAAGTTCCTTCTATTGAAAAAAAAGCGGCAAACTTCGCCGCTCATATGATGAAAGAGATATCTTTTTAAGACCTCATTGTTACCTGCTTATTTTATCTTAGCACCGGGACAAGCCTTTGGAAGATTCCCTGTGCTTTTTTAATTTTATTTTCATTTCCTACCACACAAATATATTCTTCACGAAGACTTTCCTGAAGCATATCAGCAAGCGATGTAATAGTCTCCGGAGTGGTTGATAAAATAGCTTGCCTTTCTTCGTATAAATCTTCTTGCGTAATACCGGAAAAATAATGAGCATCTGATTTTTCTGCTTTCATGGCAGGGGTTAGAGGCGCATCGATCCGACTCATTGTTCCAATAATATACTTCCTCATTTCTCTCTCATCCGCTGAAAAATTCGAAACATACTCAATTAAATCCTTGTATACTTGCAGTGTCTCTTCCAAATTAGGATCTCGATAAGAAACCAAATACATATTTCCGTTACGCTGAAAACCGGCCATCGCTCCATAAGCTCCACCAACTACTCTTACTTTTTTCCATAAATAATCTAAACTTATCATGGTTTTGAGTACTTGTAAGCTTCCCGTATACTTATAACCAGCTTTTATAAGATTTCCTGCTTTTGCTACATATTGAACATCACTTGACAGGTACATACCTTCATTTTTTCTTGGATTCGTTGATCGAATACTTTTTGCTGACTCTGTTGGCTCAGTCTGATCCAATTCTCGAAAGTAATGCGTCAGATAGTTTTCCATTTTTTCTATATCGTCATCTTCTGCTGTAAGGCTTACCGTTAAGTTGCTTCTATTAAATATTTTATGCTGTAGTCCTTTGAATTCTGTCATGAGCTTTTCATACCTATTATCATAATTTTCCTCTAGCTCTGAAATATAATGATAAAACTCTATCCCAGAAACTAGTTCCTGAAACTGAGCTATCGGTGATAGATAGGAAAGTGCTCTTTTAGCTGACACCATATGTCCTTCTTGAAGGATACTCATCTCAAGTCGAGATTTAATCTCTCTTATCACTTCTCTTATTCTTTTCTTTTCTGTCCATTTCGTTCTCATTCCTATTTCTTCTATTAGAAACCACATTTCCTTGCTTTTGTGGGTTAATGCTCGTGCCTGAAGTTGAACTTTAGGCGCATACTCTGTTGGATCTCCATTTTGTGAAAAACCTTCCACACTAAACCCAATGCCACCAGTATGCAAGTATATTTCATTAGACAGGTCTTCATAATGAAAGCTTTCAGTGCTTAGCTTTCCTAATAGACTAATTAATAACCCAACTGTCGGCATTTCTTCAAGGGTTAGCTGACTCACATCAAAGTATAAGTTCGTGTACACTATATTATTCGTAAATAATGGATGTTTCAATACTGGCACTCGTCCCAAATGCGAAACCTGCATCGGTATTTTTTCAGGTTCTGATTCTAAATCGTTAATGGAAAGTAATGGGATCGACTCTATTTCTTCAACGGACGCTTCCTGATTTTGCCATGCTTCCAATTTAGCATTTTCTTCAACTAGTTCAGCAACTTCTTCTGGAGACATTTTGCTCTTTTGTTGGTTTAGTGCTTCTGCTATCGCTTGTTCTTTTTTATCATTAAGGCCTGGTTCAGGAATCACTTTAATAAAGCTACAATGGGTATTTTCTAATAAATAAGTTTGAATAAGTTTTTCGAAATAAGGTTCACTAAGAGATTTTTTTATCCTCTCCAAAACCGGGCTATACTCCAAATGGATGTAAGGGCCAGCATCGTAAAGCCAGCTTTCCATTAGCTTCATCCCATAAATCAATCCTTTGGGATAACGTCCAAAATCGGCTTCTCGTAATTTGAACTCATGGGCATTAATAACTGATTCAATTAATGCTTTATCTATGCCATTCCGAACAAGGTCTTTTAATGTTTCAAAAATAACTTTTTGAAACTGATCTGCCAATGCTTCATTACTGTTTTTTGCCACAATCCCAAAAACTGGTTGCTGTATCGAACCATCGTAGTACCCAAAAACATCTCTTCCTACTTCAGCCTCAATTAATTTTTTCTTCAAGGGCGCTGCCGGTGTTCCCAAAAGAATCGTGTTAAGCATATCCATTGCAAGATGAAGCTCTGGATCTTTTGAATTTCCCACTACAGTATTCAAACTAAGGTATGTTTTATTGTTCGCTTTTTCTTCTGATGATATAGGGTATTGAATCACTTTTGTCACTGGCTCAGTAAACGGTTGCTGCCAATTTATTGATGAGTTTGTTTTTATTGCATCAAACTCTTTCAGATACTCTTTGTCCAAGTATTCAAGATGTTCCAATATATCTCCATCGCCATAGAAATAAAAATAAGCATTAGAAGGATGATAGTATTCTTTATGGTATTCGATAAATTCTTTTTGAGTTAGCGATGGAATATACTGTGGATCCCCCCCCGACTCGTATCCATAGGGAGTATCTGGAAATAAAGATTCCTGCGTTTTTCGAAACAGCATCTGCTCCGGAGAAGAAAAAGCGCCTTTCATTTCATTGTACACTACTCCTTTGATCGACAACTCTTCCTCATCCTGCTTCCACTCATAATGCCAACCTTCTTGCTGTAATATTTCTGGCCGTTCGTATATATTAGGATAAAAAACGCTATCTAAATACACATCCATTAAGTTCATAAAATCTTGTTTATTTCTACTTGCTACAGGATACATCGTCTTATCAGAAAATGTCATGGCGTTCAAAAACGTATTCATTGATCCTTTTGCCAGTTCTACAAAAGGATCTTTTAATGGATATTTTCTTGATCCACATAGTACAGAGTGTTCCAATATATGTGGCAGTCCATTATTACTTCGCGGTGGTGTTCTAAAGGTTACAGAAAAAACCTTGTTATCATCTTGGCACGATAAGTAAAATAGTTTAGCACCACTTTTTTTATGACTGAATAGGTATCCATCTGCGTTCAAATCATTTAATGCCTTCTTTTCTTCCAATATAAATCCATGATACTCTTTATTATAGACTAATTCCATTAAGGTTTTTCTCCTCTCATTTTTCAATCCATTTCCTTATGCTTGTACCTATTAAGCAACACAATAATAATAAAATTTTATGCCTGTTTCCTGATTTAGTATATTCGTTCAACTATTTTTTTTGATTCGTATTTGATTTTTTCTAAGTCGATGGTCTTAAACTCTTTCTTTTCCATAACCACTTTTCCATTTATGATGACCGTCTCTACATCTGAACCATGGGAGGAATATACTAAGGATGATATTAGGTTTTGATGAGGATACCAATGAGGTTGATCCATATTAATAAGAATAAGATCTGCTTTTCCTCCAACTTTTAATACGCCAATACTTTCTTCTAAGTTTAACGCTCTTGCTCCATTTTTCGTTGCCATTTGCAATGTTTCAAAAGCTGACAAAACCGTAGAATCTGTTGTTTTTCCTTTAGCTAACAAGGATGCCATTTTCATTTCTTCAAAAAGATTTAGGTTGTTGTTACTGCAGGAACTATCTGTTCCCAGCGCAATATTCACTCCTGCCTCTTTCATTTCGTGGATCGACGCTATTCCGTTCCCTAGTTTCAAATTGCTGAGCGGATTATGTGCGACATAAATATTTTCTTCCCTTAAAAGTTGAATATCTCCTGGCATTAAGTAAACGCAATGTGCTGCCAGTACGTGATGTTTGAAAAGACCCAGACTGTGAACGTGAGCAATAGGAGACTTTCCATGCTTTTTTATGCTTTCTTCTATTTCCTTCTCACTTTCCGAAAGATGAATGTGTATCGGTATATTTAGTTCATCAGAAAGATTCATGACTTTTCCTAAGAAACTGGCATCACAAGTGTATGGAGCATGAGGCCCTGCCATCACGCTGATAATTCCATCACCAGCTCCGTTCCATTCTTTATAAAGAGTGCGTGTATCCGCCATACGCTGTTCATCTTCTTCTGAGGATCCTACAAGGCCTTTTGCAATAGAGCATCTTATCCCTGCTTCTAAAGACGCTTTCGCTGTTTCTTCTGAGTGAAAATACATATCGGCATATGCCGTAGTACCAGAGCGTATCATTTCCGCAATGCTAATCATCGTTCCCCAATATACATCATTGCTGTTCATTTTAGCTTCGATGGGCCATACTTTTTCTGTTAACCACTCCCAGAACGGTATATCATCTGCATAATTTCTCAAAAGTGACATCGCACCATGCGAATGAGCGTTAATCATTCCCGGCATTACCATATGATTTCTTGCATCAATTTCATATTCAGGATCAAAATGATCAGGCATTTTCCCAATAAAGCTAATTCTATCTTTTTCAATCCCTATATCACCTTTCACCAACCGATTTGATTCCATGGTGAGTATGGTTGCATTTTTAATCAATTTTTTCATATCCCCACTCCTTATCTTCTTATCGTTTAACCTATATGCTACGATTTAGACCTTCCATGTGAACTTGCACTTTTAATGCTGTTCGGCCTGTTTATCCACGATTATCACCGCTTATCTGACGCTCTCATATCCCCTATCAATAGCTGTTTTGTTTTTTTTCCTTTCCACTCATTCATTTGAGGGAAAAAAACTAAATCAAAAAAAGTAGATTCTTTGAAAATTTTACCCGCATCCTCTGTATACCCAAAACCAATGATTTCAATATTTCCACTGATCAAATTTTCACCTTGATAAAATTGATTTATTTTAACATGCTGATTTTCTTTCCCAAGTGACTGTACAGGACTATCCTTACACAAAGATAGATCCTTCATCATAAACATTGGCTTTTCATTTCCCATTCCATAAGGTTCCAATCTTTTTAACTGATCAATTAATTCTTCATCCACATGCTCTGGTGTCATTTCAGCGTATATATTTATTTTCTTTTTCAATAAATCAGGATTTTTCTTAAGCTCTTTTTCTATGCATTGATTCAATTTGTTCCTTAAAACATCAATGTTTTCACGCTTAATTTTTAAGCCACATGCATTAGCATGTCCACCAAATTTGATCATTAAATGATCTAGTTCTGATAATGCATTAAAAAGATGAAACCCTTCCACACTTCTACCACTTCCAGTATAAATGTCCGGATCTTCTTCAGATGGTGTTAAAACAAGGATCGGTCTATAATATAAGTCCCTAAGCCGACCTGCTATAATCCCTATAACACCTTCATGTAAGTCCGGAGCTTCTACTGTAAGGAATAAATCTTGTAAAAAGTGTTTATCTACTAGATTTTTACAAATCTCCAGGCCAACATCTTGTGTATGCCGTCTTTCTTTATTCAGTTTTATAAGATCTGTTGCAATTTTTCGGGCTACTGAATCACTTTGTGTCATAAGCAGTCTTACACCTAATGCTGCATCGTCCATGCGACCAGAAGCATTGAAATGTGGTCCGATCATAAAACCAACATGACCTGCCGTTATTTCTTTATGGCTCATGCCTATTTGTTCAAGCAATACCCTGATGCCAGTTCTTTTCTTTCGATTGATTAACCTGAGGCCATATTTTACTAGAGTTCTATTTTCATTTTCTAACGGAACCACATCGCAAATAGTTGCTAATGCAACTAAATCCAATAGTTTATTTAAGTGTGTTTTAGGAAGATTCAATGACACCTGTAATGCCTGTGCTACCTTAAAGGCAACCGCACACCCACATAAGTTTTTGTATGGATACTGGCAATCTTGATTTTTTGGATTGATAATCAGACAGTCAGGCATCTCTTTTCCTGGAGAATGATGATCCGTTACAATAACATCTATCCCCTGGTTCTTCGCATACTGGATTTCTTCCACAGCGCTAATGCCACAATCTACCGTAATCATTAAATCAGCTTGGTATTCTTTTTTTAATTCATCGATAGCTTCCTTGTTTAGACCATAGCCCTCGCCTCTTCTCATAGGAATATAATAATCAATCTTTTTTGATAAAGGATAGAAAAAATCAATCAAAAGTGCAACGGATGTAATCCCATCAACGTCATAATCACCATAGAAAACAATTTTTTCCTGACGATCTAAAGCCATTTTAATACGATCAACTACTTTATCCATATTGTATAACTTGCCAGGATCATATGTCCTGATAGGTTTTTCTGAAAGGAATTCATCCATTTCCTCAATATCCTTAATGCCTTTAAGCATTAGAATTTTTTCTATATATGGATTATAAGCACCTGGTAGCGGCGATTCGTTTTGCAAGTAATTCCATTTTTTTTCATTAAAATTCATTGATTTTTTTGCTCCTTAATTCTTCGATTCACATCGTTAAGTATTTTTTCTGCTGAGCCCTTCAGAGTAAGATCAAAGTGATAAGATCCTTGTATATCATCCCGATTGATGAGTACTGTTTTCCCTTTAGCCATTGAGGGAAGCATATTCACTGGATGTACCTGTAAGCTAGTTCCAATAATCATTAATAGGTCCGACTGCTGTATCTGGTTTAATGCGTTTTCCCAAGACTGTTGTGGTAACATTTCTCCAAATAAGACAACCCCTGGTCTTAAAGAACTGCCACATTGAGAACATGGTTTCTGATCCAAAAAATCTTCGACAGAAGCAGAATGTCCA
The DNA here is from genome assembly GCF_900107405.1 of Tindallia californiensis. Classification (NCBI taxonomy): domain Bacteria; kingdom Bacillati; phylum Bacillota; class Clostridia; order Peptostreptococcales; family Tindalliaceae; genus Tindallia; species Tindallia californiensis. Next base: position 24,522 of record NZ_FNPV01000002.1, read on the forward strand.
GCACGGATGCATCGTACAGCTTCTAAGGCTCCATGCAACTCGTACACATTATGACTTCCTGCTTTTCGGTGATACCTGTCAACATTTTGTGTCGCTACAGCCACCACGTTTTCGTTTTTTTCCCATTCAGCTAATACAGAATAACCCGTATGTGGTTTTTTCTTTTGTACATTTTTAATACGTATAGAATAAAACTCATGAAAAAGATCATATCGATGATTCATCGCCTCTACGGTCGCTACTTCCATTGGATCTGTTTTTGTCCACAGGCCTTGATCAGACCTAAAATCAGGTATTCCACTTTCCGTTGACATTCCAGCACCCGTGAAAATGACTGTTTTTTTTGATTCATCGATCCATCGGGCCAGTTGTTGAATATCAGAATCTTGAACCATCATCCCTAACGCATCTCCTTTCCTTTAAACTTGATTTTTTACTCTATTGTTGTGTTATAATAGGTAAGGCTATTTATTATATTACCATAAAGAAAAGTTAGAATCACTGAATAGGAGGAGTTTTTAATGAGTATTTTAAGTCAGCTCAATCCGCTAGCGTTAATTATTATTATTTTTATTTTAGCGATTTTTTTTAGTTCGATCATTATTTCTTTTACTGTTAGAAATAAGTATCGGCAACTTGGTATCAACCTAGATGAAATCAAAGCTAAAGGTCAAGGTCACCCTGTCCTAAAGGCGATTGTTGAAAACTACAAGGAAGCGGCTACAGGCAATCATCATCAAGTAAATACCCAAGCAATTATTGAGCGTTTTTTTAATAATGAATTCCGATCATTATCCATCGCTGAACGCTTTACGAAAAATGCTGTTTCTCTTATGATTATCTTAGGCCTTCTTGGTACTTTTTATGGGTTAACACTATCCATCGGAAAGCTTGTTGAGCTTTTAAGTGCAGGCGAAAATGTTGAAATGCTAACAAGTATGGACTCTATCATCGGTGGACTTATCGAATCTGTCCGAGGCATGTCTGTCGCGTTTGTCACCTCCTTATTCGCCATATCCTGTTCTGTCATTCTTACTATTATCCATATTTTTAGCAATATCGAGTCAGCACGAGAAAGGCTATTTGTAGATATCGAAGAATATTTGGATAATGTAGTTGCTTTGGAACTGTCAAAAGAAACAGAGAGCGAATATGCCATGCTTAGCAACGCACTGCAAACTACCTTAAATGATTTCTCCACAAAAATGGAAAGCAGCTTCCATTTTGTTGTTGATGGTTTTCAGGGACCATTACAAGCAGCAACAGCCGAAATTGGAAATGCATCTGATCAATTATTGAAAAGCATTTCTCAATTTGATCAATCCATTGATAAGTTCCGAGAAAACACTCGTGACTTTTCTGAATTTAACCATCACTTACGAAGTAATATTGATCGAATGAATGTTGGATTTGCTGATCTGACTGAAGTCATTAAATCTACTAATAAAAAGTTAGAGAATGATTAGTGTTTAGTGAAGATATCAGCAGAAAGGCGGTTAAACCATGAAAATTAGAAGACGAAACTTCAGAAAACAGTCAGAAGCAGAAAACTTTTGGCCCTCTTTCACGGATATTATTTCTACCATTGCATTAGTTTTGTTTTTCCTAATGCTTCTTGCCTATATCCAGAATATTATTTCAGGAAAGAATCTTGAATTTGCTGAGCAACAAGTTATTGACACTCAAAGAAGACTTGAACAGGCTAATGTGGAAATAAGTCAGGCAGAAGATAATTTGAGACTTATTGAAGATAGACTCGAAGAAGTTAAAGCAGAAGTAGAAGCTGGCGAAATCGCACTTCAATTATCAGAAGAGCAAATAGAGGAACAACGAGAAATCATTGCCGAAAGTAATCGTGAATTGGGAGATCTTAGAACCCGTTTAGAAAGCGTTGCTGTTCTGCGTCTTGATGTATTAGAGAGAGTAAAAACATCTATCGAAACGGAACTTGGCTCCGCTACTTCTGAAGGCGATCCCTTAGTAAGCATTGCCGCTAATGGCAATATCATCATCAATGAAGGATTAGTTTTTGACTATAATTCTGCTACCGTCAAAAGAGAAGGCATTGAATTATTAGACCAACTTGCAATTGCTTTTGAGAGAGTATTAGACGATCGGTCAACCAGAAACAACATTGATGCCATTAGTATCCAAGGACATACAGACAACACTGGAAGCGCGGAATATAACCGAGATTTATCTACCAGGCGTGCTACTTCTGTTGTGAATCACATGATGAATGCTAACCCTAATTTAGAAAGAAAATATGCTGACTTTTTTGCTGCCACAGGATACTCTGAGTTTCGACCTATCGCTTCCAATCGGACAGCTTCTGGCCGTTCTCAAAATAGACGAATCGAAATATCTATTATCTTAAAGGACGATCAGGTGCAAAATATTATTGAAACATATTTGGAAGATTCTATGGATATTTTTGAATAAAATTACTTTCCCTCACTCCATTTCCATACAGGGATAAAGCCAATCATAAAAAAGGCGATTCCTTCCAGTTCAAATGAGTGAGGTAGCAAAGTCCTTGCTGAGCCGAGGATTAAGCCTGCAAAAAAATAAGATATGATGGCTCGATGTTGATCGTAAAGCTTTTCCAGTGCATGAACCAGCAACACCATTCCAATGATACTTCCAATACCAAAAATAGCTAATTTAGGAATAACCAACTCACTCAGATAAAACAGAACCGTATCATAAACACCCATGACAATCAAAACAGAGCTGCCAGGTAATCCTGGCAGCACCATCGTAGCACTTGATAATGCCCCTGCAACAAACAAGTATATTCCACTAATCTCTTCCATCACACTGGTTGACCCGATCGGATCGTTACCGAGCGAAAAGCCTATAACAACTCCTATACTCATAAAGATTACTCTTCTATTATTAATACCAGGACAACAGTTCAAAACCGCTCGTATTGATGCCAGTAAACATCCCAGTAAAAAAACAGATGTTTGATCTCTATATTTCGTAAAAAACCACGCAAATAAAAATCCACTGGCAAAAATACCCGCCATAATGCCTAGTAGAAGCGGTATATAAGGCTTGAAAATGCGATTGACTAAATCTCGTACTAGTTGCTCATAAATTCCAAAAATAACGAATAAAGTTCCTCCACTCATACCTGGCAAAACCATAATAAAACCTAAAACTACCCCTTGCACAAAAAGAAGCATTCAGCCACCCCTCAAACAAAATAGATGTTTAATTAAACCTCGTTACTTTAAATCGATAGATCTTCATTGTTTCCTCCTTGCTTATTCCAGCTTTCTTTTTAGCAATATCAAGTTGCTGCTCCACTTTTTCTACTCCTTCTAAATCAGGCAACAGCACCCCTTTTTTATGGGAAGACACTACCATAACGCCGTATATCTTAGGATCTAAATCACTCATCTTCTGGACACTTTCCATTTCTCCGAGAACATCTACTTTGATGGTAATATCTTCAAGTTCCTCCACTTCTATGGGAAGAAATCTTGGATCTTCCGTTGCCGCCGCGATGGCATTTTGACTTATCTCTAAAGGTAAATTTTCATACGATGGCATGATCGTACCGATGCATCCTCGCAAAATATTATTCTTATAAATTGATACAAATGTACCTGCCCGTCTTTCTCTTTCTTTTTTCAACGCTTTTTCATCCATTAAAAAAGAAAGGTATTTAGTAGAATCCAGCATTTTTCGATTTTCCACATATTGCTTTATTGATTCGGCTGCCAGTTTTACATATGGATGCTTAGAAACCGTTTTGCAATTAGCAAAAGCCGTAAGATAGCCTACACCAAAAGGAGCTTCGTAGGAGAACAGCTGAATGTTTTCTATATGATTTTTTGTTATTTCGTTAGCTACTATAAATGGATTTAATCCACATTCAGCTGCTTCTTCTCGAGTCATTCCATTTATTTTTTTGAGCCGATCTAAACGATTACTTTTAAAAGCATTCACAACCATTTCATCAAAAATAGCTCCAGAAGGATGTAGGCCATAAGGTCCATCACTTTTGAGCCGGTGACTTAAGTCGCCGCTTGCTAGCAGAACCATATTTTCATTATACTGATTCAGTAAATTGCCCAAACTCGAAGCAATGCTTGTGATGGTATCCAAAGGATACGGTCCCACTCCTATTAACACTATTTTAAGATCTTCCATTTCTTTGCTCATATAGTAAAGTGGCACAAAGGCTCCGTGATCCAAGTCCATTTCTAACCTTGATAAACCAATTCGAGATGTAATTTTATCTACTAAATCAGTGTTGTTTTTAAGAAAAAGTTTAGCTTCCGGACATCCAAACCTGGACAAATCAGCATGCCATTGTTGGTTTGAAGCAATACTGAAAACACAATTTTGTTGAGCATGCGGAGTCAATACAACAATGGTTTCTGGTTTTTTTTCAGCCGTACATCTTACGACTCGTCTAACGCCTTCAATGGTTTGAGACGCATCCTCTGCTTTCTCTTTGCCTACTTCCGGAACAATAATCGGTGGATGCGGTAAGTACGAAACTCCAATAACTGGCGACATCATATCTTCTCCCTTCTCTTATTGAATTCATTATACATTTCCTAAATATACGTTTTTCAAGTACTCTTCGGCTAGTGCCTTCGCTTTGTTCATCCATGAGATGGAGGTCGGCGGAGCCGTATATCGATATTTAGGAAAGTATCGACTCAAATGAACAGGTATCCTGTCGGAAATAGTGGCTATCCACTGAAACATTTTTTTAAGTTCTAATTCTCTATGCATTCCTGGTACTAATAAAACCGTAATTTCCATATGGCATTCCTGATATGACTTTTTAATCGTTCTTAACACTGGATCTAAGCTACCATGACATATTTTTTGATAGGTATCGTTATTAAATGCTTTTAGATCAATATTTACCGCATCGATATACTTTAATAGTTCGATTAACGGGATCTTTTCTATATATCCATTGGTCACAAGAATATTCTTTAGACCATGTTTTTGGGCCAGCAAAGCCGTATGATAAACATATTCGTAATAAATAGTAGGTTCATTATAGGTATACGATATGCTTGGAATCGTAAGTTCTTTAGCTTGATTTACTAAGGTTTCTGGGGACATTTCTTTTGTTGTTGGTTTTTCAAAGGCAATGGTATGGTTTTGACAATAAGGACACTTGAAATTGCATCCAAAGCTGCCTACCGATAATGTCCTACTACCTGGCATAAAGTGAAATAAGGGTTTTTTTTCTACAGGGTCGATATTAATGGCTGTCACCTCACCATAATTTAAGGATAGAAGGTCACCTCCATTATTCTCTCTAGCACCGCATTGCCCTCTATTTCCTTGCGTGATCACACATCGATGGGGACATAGCATACATGTCGTCGCTCCACTGTTATGATTTTTTTTGTAATGCATGGCTTCTAACATTTATTAGCAGCTCCCTATTATATCTCCAGATAAAAAAAAGATCCTCTGGTCTAATTCTATCATTAAATCAGAGGAAGTACATTTGTTTATATCTTTTTAATATTATCTTTTTCTATCCGATAACTCAACCGATGATCTTCACTTGAAACATTTATACAACTGCCTATCGGTACTTGTCCTTTTAAGATCATTTTTCCAATTCCCGTTTCCATTTCTTTCTGTATTAAGCGTTTGATGGGCCGTGCACCATAAATAGCTGAATATCCCTTCTCTACCAAGTAATTTTTTGCATCTACGTCTATTTTTATTTTGATATTTTGTTCTTCAAGCCGTTTTTCTATTTGAAGAACAGCTAAATCAATAATCCGATATATTTCTTCTTTTTCTAAAGGCTTGAATAAAACAGTTTCATCAATTCGATTAAGAAACTCTGGCCTAAACAAAGCTTTTAATTCCTTATATACTAAAGTCCGTGTCTCTTCTGTAATAGAAGCATCCGTTGTAAGACCATCAAGTATATGGTGACTGCCAAGATTAGAAGTCATGATCACCAACGTATTTCTAAAATCTATCGTCTTTCCATGACTATCCGTTAACCTTCCATCATCTAAGACTTGCAATAAAATATGAAATACATCTGCATGGGCTTTTTCTATTTCATCCAAAAGGATAACACTATATGGTTTTCGACGCACCGCTTCTGTTAACTGTCCACCTTCTTCATATCCAATATAACCCGGAGGAGCTCCTATCAATCTGGATACAGAGAATTTTTCCATATATTCACTCATATCAATGCGCACCATGTTATTCTCGCTGTCAAACAGCGACTCCGCCAATGCTTTTGCAAGCTCAGTTTTCCCAACTCCTGTTGGTCCTAAAAACAAGAAAGAGCCCATTGGTTTGTGAAGATCCTTTAGTCCAGATCTTGCTCTAATAACAGCATCACTAACTGCTGTTACCGCTTCATTTTGTCCGATTACACGTTTATGCAGTATTTCTTCCATATTCAAAAGCTTTTCTTTTTCACTTTCTAACAAACGAGTGATTGGTATGCCTGTCCATTTGGAGATAATTTCGCTTATTTCACATTCTGTTACTTCTTCTTTCAACATTCTGGCGTCACCATATGCTTCCAGTTTGCTTTGTTGAGTCTTTATTTTTTTTTCTATTTCAGGTAAAACGCCGTACCGCAATCTAGCTAATTCTTCAAGATCATACTTTCTTTCAGCATTTTCTATAGATTGTCTAACATTTTCCAGCTCACTTTTCAGTTCTTTCTCTTTACTCAGGGCATCTTTTTCCTGTTGCCATCTTGCTCGCAAATGCTCTTGCTGTTCTTTTAAGCGATGTATTTCTTTTTCTAACTCTTCCAGTCTTTCTTTAGAGACGGAATCCTTTTCTTTTTTTAGTGCTTCTTTTTCTATCTCCAGTTGCATTACTCGTCTTTGTATTTCATCTAGCTCCGAAGGCATGCTGTCAATTTCCGTGCGAATCATAGCTGCCGCTTCATCCATTAAATCAATCGCTTTATCTGGTAAAAAGCGATCTGTTATATATCGATCTGATAAAACGGCACAGGATACTAATGCATTGTCCGTAATCCTGACTCCATGATGAATTTCAAATCTTTCTTTTAATCCTCTTAAAATAGAGATGGTTGTTTCAACGTCCGGTGCATCAATCAATACCTTTTGAAACCTTCTTTCTAAGGCGGCATCTTTTTCAATATATTTTCGATGTTCATCTAACGTCGTGGCTCCAATGCAATGTAATTCTCCCCTCGCTAGCATAGGTTTTAAAAGATTACCAGCATCCATAGAGCCTTCTGTTTTGCCAGCACCAACGATATTGTGGATTTCATCAACAAACAGAAGAATCTTGCCATCGGATTTTTCTATCTCTTTTAGTACTGCTTTCAATCGTTCTTCAAACTCTCCTCTATATTTAGCACCAGCTATAAGGGCTCCCATATCAAGAGCAAATATTGTTTTATCTTTTAAGCCTTCCGGAACATCTCCTTTTACAATACGTTGTGCTAATCCTTCTGCTATAGCCGTTTTCCCAACACCGGGATCCCCTATTAGTACTGGGTTGTTCTTGGTTCTTCTGCTCAAGATACGAATAACTCTTCTTATTTCAGTATCTCTACCAATGACAGGGTCCAGTTTTCCTTGTCTTGCCATTTCCACTAAATCTCTTCCATACTTCTCTAATGGACTATATGTGTCCTCTGGATTTTGATTTGTAACACGTTGATTACCTCTCACTTCGTTTAATGCTTTCAAAAATAATGATTCTGTGATGTTGAAGTGTTTGAAGTGTTTCGCTGAGGATAGCTCTTTTCCCCTTATCAAAGCTAAATAAATATGCTCAACCGCTACGTAGTCATCCTTAAATTCTTTTGCTATTTTTTCAGATTGAATAAGGGTTTGATTAAAGCTTCTTGTTATATAGACTTCTTTAGCTCCAGATCCGGTAACTACTGGCAGGCTATTTACTTCTTTTTCTATTTCTTGAATTATTTGACGAACCGGAATACCCATATGTTGAATCAGTGTAGGAATTAAGCCGTTTTCTTGTATTAATAATCCTAGATGCAGATGTTCTGTCTCCACATATTGATGATTTTTTTCTAAAGCAATTTCTTGAGATTTCATGATAGCTTCTTGAGATTTTTGCGTGAATTTTTCTACATTCATCCTGTCGCCTCCTATTTTCTTGGATTGTATTGAGAAACATCTTGTAATTGCTTGTACAATTCTCTTTCTTTCATCGTTAACACTTCTGGGTTTTTAATCATTAACTCAATAATTAAATCTCCTTTTATGCCAGCCCTATTTTTATATCCCTTCTTTGAGAGTTTAAGCTTTTTTCCAGACTGACTTCCCGGTGGAACTTTAACTCTGACATTACCTGATAAAGAGTTAATCAGTATTTCAGCACCAAAAGCTGCCTCCCATGGCGAAATATAAACAATTTGATGAAGATTTAACCCTTCCAACTTCCTATGCCTGTCATCCTTAACCACTATCGTTAGTATCAAGTCTCCTTTTCGACGTCCCTCATTACTTCTTTTCCCTTGATCCCTCAATCTCACTCGCTCACCAGATGTTATCCCTTGAGGAATTTTTACAGATAAGGTCTTTTCTTCATTCCCATAAAAAAGAGTAAACTGTTTTTCTTTTCCGTTATAAGCTTCATCTAGCGAAATTTCCAACTCAGCCTCTATATCAACTGGTTCTTGATCGGATTTTGGAGAGTAGTAACCTGTTCCGCTAAAAAAATCACTTTTATGAAACTCGCCAAAGTCTCCCCCTTGAAAGAAGAGATTAAAAAAATCGCTGAAATCACTATTGCTTTGATGATTTTTGTTTTTAAATCCAGCACCTGTGAATTCGAAGCCAAATTGGTCAGGATCAATATCAGTACCATTTTGAAACCCATGATAGCGATCTAACTGATCAAATTTTTTACGTTTTTCTTCATCACCAAGAACTTCATAGGCTTCATTTATTTCTTTAAATCGCTTCTCCATTTCTTGATTATCTGGATGTTTATCTGGATGATATTTTTTAGCAAGTTGTCGATATGCCTTTTTAATTTCCGATTGTGAAGCTTCTTTACTGATGCCTAATATTTTATAATAGTCTTTGTATTTCATGACACCACCCTCTTAGACCTTCTTTGACCTTTGTTATTTTAATTATACCATTTCCATTGAAAAAATCAATCCTTTCTGATGAATAATACTTTCTCAAAAATATCTATAGGCGATGTTGTTTATTCTATTATTATTTAGGTAGATAAAGAAATAAGGTGTATTTTTGCTTGTCATACTAATGAAATGGAGGGGTTTTTCGTGTCTACTCTACAAACTGAAGTATATGGTATTCCCATTAAAAGTCCGGTAGTCGTTGGAGCATGCACATTAACAGCAAGACCAGATAAAGTTAAGGATCTTGAAAATGCAGGTGCCGGTGCTGTTATAGTGAAGTCGCTTTTTGAAGAAGAGATTCAACTTGAAAAACATCAACTGAGTGAGCAGTTAGAACGATACAATGATTTACATGCCGAAATGATTACTCATTTTCCACATCTCGAACATTCTGGCGATGCGGCACATATTCAAATGGTCAAAAAAATCAAACAAGAAGTTTCTATCCCTGTCATTGCAAGTCTTAACGCTGTTACAATGAATGGCTGGACTTCTTTTGCAAAGGATCTTGAAAAGGCTGGTGTTGATGGATTAGAGCTGAATTTTTATTCGTTGCCATCACAACCAAATGTTACCGCTGAAGATATCATAAACAATCAAATTGAAGTTATTAAACATGTTAAAAATACTGTAAACATACCTGTAGGCATTAAATTGAGTCCTTATTATACACATCTTACTAACGTCATTACAGACCTCAACCATGCAGGTGCGGATGGCTTTACGTTGTTTAACCGTTTTTTTCAACCTGATATTGATATTATGAGCGAAACAGAGTCTGTTACTTTTTCTTTCAGTGGTGTTCAAGATGATCTATTAGCCATTCAATGGATTGCTCTTCTGAGCGATCGAATCGATTCTCCTCTTACAGCTAGTAACGGTATTCTTGACTATGAAGAAGCTGTTAAGGCCATCCTGGTAGGTTCTAAGTCTGTTCAGGTGGTTAGTGCTCTTTACAAGAATGGAATTGATCAAATTACTAAAATAAATCAAGGGATTAATAAATGGATGGAATTAAAAGAATATCTCAGCATTAGTGATTTTTGTGGTAAAATGAGTAAGAGTAATTTGAGGGATCCTTGGGCCTATGAAAGAGTTCAATACATCGAAATGCTCTTGAAAAAAAGTAGCTTTTTTTAGAAATACCATCTCTTGATGAAGGATATGATTCATAATGAAACGCACTAACACAAAGCAAAAAAAGAAAGAAATAGCATTAATTCTATTTCTCTTCTTTATTGCCGTCTTCGCTGCATTAACTACCTTTTACATTGTTTACACGCTAGATGATTCATCAAGGGAGACAAGAGAAACTATATCTCCTTATACCGTACCCATTGAAGTTCTCACACAAGCTGCAAAAACAGAAGATGCTGGACGAAGGGCCTACGTTAAAATGACCGTTGTTTTAGAGTTGGAAACACGGAATGATATGCGTGAAATCAACCGCTATCCAGAACGTTCTAAAGCGATTATTTCACAAACAATCAATTCAATTCCTGCTGAATCAATGCTTGACCCGCATGGCCTTAATGAACTTCAGAACAAATTAGTTGAGAACTTACAAAGTGAATTATCAATAAAGCCAGTCAATATTTATTATGACCAAATGATTGTACAATAGGAGGATTACCATGAATACAGAAAAAAGTATTATTGAATTTGCCATGACGATGGAACTTCAAGGACAAAAATTCTATGAAAGCTTTATGGATCAGGCAGAAAATGAAACAGCAAAGCTTTTATTCAAATCCTTAGCTCAAACTGAAAAAGAGCACTATGAAATTCTCAAAGCCCAATATGATTCGTTAAATGAAAAGGGTAAATGGTTAGATCTTAGTGATAAATTAGAACAAAATCCTGATCAGTTACTATTCACCAAAAGAAAAGAAACTGAGAATTTCAGTGCTGATAAGCTTCATAGTCATGCTGATTTATCCATTTTAAGAATGGCGTATTTAATTGAAAACGATTTTGCTGAATACTATCAAAAGGCAGCGGATCAAACCAAGGATCCAATCGGTAAAAAAATATTGTTAACATTATGCGAGTGGGAAAATGAACATCGTCGACTCTTTCATGAAGAATATCAGGAAGCCATGCAAAACAACTGGTTTGATCAAGGTTTTTCGCCTTTCTAGGCTAATGTAAATACCGTATCAGATCTGAACAAAGACGCTTCGCATCCGTTGTATCGGGTGTGCATATTCTTTCCTTATCTAAAATAAAAATAATCGAGTGCCCCTTAGGTCACTCGATTATTTTTTTCATTATAGCGGGTAGATATTCGATTAAATCTCCGGATGTCATGCCAAATCTTCCTCTTTCATCAGCTACCAGATCACCGGTTAGCCCATGTAAAAACGCACCTGCAACAGCTGATTGTAAAACAGTTTCTGTTCGACAACATAAAGACGCTATTATTCCTGCTAAAACATCGCCACTTCCTCCTGTTGCCATCCCAGGATTACCAGTTGTATTAGTCCAAGTTTCCTGTTTTTCATTTACTATTATTGTATTGGCACCTTTTAGCACCAAAGTGGTATTCCATTTTTCGGCAAAATTCTTAGCAACGTCTAATCGGTTTTGATTCACCTTTTCTGCAGACAAGCCAGTTAATCGAGCCATTTCTCCAGGATGTGGAGTTAATACCCATTGCTTATTATTGTGCATAAATAACTCCATGTTATCTGACAGAATATTCAATGCATCCGCATCTAGTATCAAGGGTTTTTGACATTTTTGCAACAAAAATTCAAGTTGTGTCCTTCTTCTCTTGCTTGAACCCCATCCGGGTCCCATTACCACTACGTCTGCCAAATCCATTTGGTTCTGTAAAATAGTTTTTGCACATTCCAGTAAATGACCATCTTCATCTGTAGGATAACCGATAGTCGTCGTTTCATGAATCATTTGTTCAAATAGTTGAACAAATGATTCTTCACAGGCTATCCTCACCAATCCGGCACCACTTTTCATAGCAGATTTCGCGGCAAGCACCGTAGCACCTGTCATTCCTTTTACACCAGCAATGATTAATACGGTTCCGCCACACCCTTTGTGATCATCTTTTCTATATCTTCGTACCCATTTATTAACCAACTCTGCATCAGAAATTCTAGCAGCAAACTCACTTGTATCAATCAGTTTTTCTGGAATACCGATATCGGCTACAATAAGTTTACCGTTGTTATAAGCACCTGGATATGTAACATTCCCTACTTTTGGTAACTGAAAAGTAACTGTACTATCTGCTTGCACTGCTCTGGATAAAATTTTGCCCGTATTTCCCTGTATTCCCGATGGAATATCAACCGCCATTACGGTACAAAGCGACTCATTAATAGCTTGGATAAATAGGTCATAGATGCCTTCGATAGGCCTATCTAATCCTGTCCCCAGTAATGCATCCACTATTAAATCGGCTTTTTGCAATTCCTTTTGAAACATTTCCACCATTTTATTCTTTGCATCTTGAATATTACTTCTCAAGCAATAAATATTATCTAGTTGTTTGCTTATCATTATGTAATTATCTTGAGAATCTTTTTTTAATTGTTGAGGATTACCCAATAAAAAAACGGTAATCTCTATTTTTTTCTTTAACAACTGTCTTGCAAGTGCTAAGCCATCTCCTCCGTTATTTCCCATTCCACAGCAGATGATCACCTTGTTCACCGCTGCCTTTTGCAGTTGTTTTATTGTTTCCTTTTCGAGAGCTAAACTTGCATGTTCCATTAATATCAACCCTGGGATTTTATACTCAGTCACAGCCTTTTGATCAAGTGTGTTCATTTGCTCACTATATAACACTTTCATCATTTAGTCCCCCTATCAGAATGATACGGAAATTTGAAACAAGAGATACAACATCGCCATATATCCTATTAATATCAAAATAGAATCCCAGCCCATCTTCATAAAGCTTCTTTTTGAACGGTAAAATAATCCGATGACCACCATTCCACTCAATAAAATGGTGGTAGCGGCTGTCAACAAATGTTCTTGACTTACATCGATAAAAACAGATCCTTTAAGGTAGGTCATATCTGAAATTGATATAATCAACATATTGAGCAAGTTACTACCTAATACATTTCCAACCGCCATATCATAAGCACCGATACGAATCGCCGCTATAGTGGCCACTAATTCTGGTAAAGAGGTGGCACCTGCCATCAAAAGAGTACCTACAAACGTTTGTCCCAATCCCGACTTTTCAGCAATAATATTAGCGTTAACCGATAGTTGTATACCCGCTACAACGATAAAAACAGCCATAATGACAAACTTAAGGATTGTGCTCTTGACCATATCCTGATTCTTTGCTTTTTTTTCTGAATCTAGTTGAGTATTTGCATTAATAGTAAATCTGTTTTCATATCTTACCATCATTGTCATTGCCATCATATATGTAATCATAATAATGATGCTAAAACTGCTAATCCAGCCTATTGTAAACTCAAACATATGATAAGGAGCAATAAGGATTCCCATCATACTAATCACTGTAAGGATAATACCAAAAATAGATGAAAGAATATGACTTTCACGTACCATTCGCAATAAACTTCCCGGACCTTGGACAATATCCGCAATAGCGATAATTACCAGATTAAATCCATTGCTTCCTAAAACATTTCCAAAAGCAAGATCTGGAGAGCCAATCAATGAAGCGGATACACTACTGGAGATCTCCGGAAGGCTTGTAACTGCTGCTATTAAAACAGTTCCTACTAGTGTATATCCTAGTGGTGTGTGTGTTGCTATAATATCGCCATACGCTGTTAGTCTAGTTCCTGCAAGCACTACTATGACCGCACTAATAAAAAATAAAAGATACTCCATTTCTCTCTCCATTCTACTTTCATTATTAATCAAAAAGTGCTTTATCAATTGCTTTCAACAGCACGAGGCTACTGTCTGTTGCACCAGTAATCGTGTCTACTTGAAGAGACTGCTCTTCTAGTACATTTTCTATCACTTGTTCGCCTCTGGCACCTCTCTCATGTATATGTTCATATTCTATATCCTGTATTTCTCCATCGATCATATGCACAATCACCTTTGCTTTAACTAAAACAGCATCGTATTTTCCCTCATAAATACCGTCTTCCACTTCAGAAATATCTTTTCCGCTTAAGGTGATTTGACTAACGGCCCGACTATATTGGTGCATTTCATATCCTCTTTTTGCAAACGGATATATAATCAAGACTAATATAATCACTGCTAAAAATATCTTTATGTTTCTGCTCATAAAAGCACCTCTTTCAGAATTTAGGTTCTTTCGCTACTGTATCTATTCTCTCATATGAGCTGATTTTTTTCAATTAGCTATATGCCTTTTGTTTAGAACCTACTTTTCCTTCTGTTTTTCAATGAAAAAACTCTACTGATATCGGATGATATCAAGCAGAGTCTTTCATAAGAGGATGTACTCATTACACCATATATGCTTTTGTAAGCTGATGAAATTCTTTTTCGGATATACAAGGTTGGTGAGAAAACAAGTTTTCTTCTTTTTCATTGTGAAGGGTATGGTAAGATGGTTTGTTTTTATTTTGTATAATGATCCCAGTACATAAGCCTTTACTTTTTGTAAGTATATCAGCCGCCGTCATACGATCTGAGATACTTCCCTCCCTAAGATCTTCTGCTCTTTGCAGTTTATCACGAAACCATTGATAGGTATTCACTTTATTATAGGTCACACATGGACTAAACACTTGTACCAAGGAAAAACCAGGATGTTGAATTGCTTGCATGATCATTTCAATTAATTCTTCCTGATAGGCTGAAAAGCCTTGTGCATAAAATGATATCCCTGCACCTAACGCTAGCATTCCAGGTTCTATTGGCATATCAACAGAACCATCAGGAGTCATTTTTGTTTGAAACCCTTGATGACTAACTGGAGATACATGGCCTTTTGTTAGGCCATACACCTGATTATTCATGACAATATAGGTCATATCTATATTTCTCCGGATCGCATGTATGGTATGACTGGTACCAATAGCAAAACCGTCACCATCACCCCCGGCAGCAATAACCGATAACTTTGAATTAGAAAGCTTAATTCCCTGAGCAACCGGCAGACTTCTCCCATGTACGCTATGAAAAGAATAGGCATTCATATAACCAGAAATTCTTCCTGAACAGCCAATCCCACTAACTACCGCTAAGTTTTCTCTCGCTATCTCAAGTCTTGCTACAGCTGCCTGTAGAGATCTCAACACCGAGAAATCTCCGCATCCTTTACACCAGGTAGGATTCAGTCCACTACTGTAATCTTTAAGTTCCATTTTCTAGCACCACCTTTTCATTGATTCCATCATCTCTTCGAGCGTGAAGTTTTCGCCGTCATATCGCGTTATACTAATGATCTTTTCTTGTTGACGAAGCTCTTGACGAATGATTTGAGCCAATTGTCCGTTAAAGTTTTCTTCAACGATGATTATTTTTTTATAGTTATTCATAATTCTTTCCAGTTGTTTCAATGGTAACGGTTTAATTTGTCTTATTCTTGCAACATCTACGGAAAAATCTATACGCAGCCTTGCTTCTTTGATCACTCCATAAACCGATCCAAAAGCTAGAAATAAAACATCTCCACCTTCGCCCTCTATGATAATTTCTTCATTTTCCATTAACGCATCCGTTTTATGCATTCGTTTTTTCATCATTTTAATTCTATTATCTGGTTTATCAGATGGTCGCCCCAGCTCGTTATGTTCTAATCCAGTAACTTGGTGTTGTCCACCAAAGGTGCCAGGAAAAGCACGAGGCGAAATACCATCTTCTGTTAGTTGGTATCTTGGAAACCCACCATCTGCAAAATCTTTTAATTTTTCTTTTTCTGCTAATTTTCCTTTATTAATTATTTGGCTATTATAAGGAATTGCGTCAATGGTTTTAGGCGATAGACTTAAATGTAAATCTGTTAAAATAATCACTGGACACTGATAATAATCTGCTATTTCAAAGGCATGAATCGTCAGCTCATAGCATTCTTCAATCGATGATGGTGTCAAAATAACGGAAGAAAATTCTCCATGACCAGCATAATAGAGAAAGGCTACATCACTTTGCTCTGTTTTCGTTGGCATTCCAGTACTGGGTCCTGCTCTTTGTGCATCAACAATCACAATAGGTGTTTCTGTCATTCCTGCAAGCCCCATACCTTCACCCATCAAAGTCATTCCCGGTCCTGAAGTGGCTGTCATGCTTCTAACGCCACTATAGGATGCTCCTATAGACATTGCCATAGCCGAAATTTCATCTTCTGTCTGAACAATTTTCCCTCCTGTTTTTTGAAAAAAGATCGATAAATTTTCCATCACATCTGAAGCTGGTGTAATAGGATATCCCGCCATAAAACGACAACCAGCCATGACAGCTCCTAGTGCAATTCCTTCATTTCCAATCATTATCATTTTTGAGTTTTCAGATCCAGACATGGGTATATTTGTTTCAAAAAAAGCTGCTTTTCGACATGCATCATTTTCAAAAGAATCATGCAAGACAGTTAAATTCTCGCTAAGTATATCTTCTCCTTTTGCACCATATGCTTCAACCACTGCTCTTTCAAGTTCTTGATATGTAATACCAAGTACTTTACCTAAAAATCCAATAGCGCTGGTATTCTTCATAAAAAGCTTTCCTTGATCTTTAGCGATTTGTGAAATAGGTAAAGAAATCTGCTGCTGAGTTTCCTTCTTATCTACCTCTATCTCAATGGCTTGATCATGTAGTATCATTCCTTTTGAGTGTAGACGATGTACATTCTCATAAACACTTTCTTGATCCATTGCCAGAATAAGGTCAAAAGAACTTTCTATGCAGTTTACCGGTTCATTTGATATGGTGATAATAATATGCGTGTTTCCACCTTTAATCCTAGAGGAAAACTTTCTTTCCCCTAAAGTATAATAACCTTTTTTCGATAACGCTTTCATCAGATTTATTCCAGTGCTAATGACGCCTTCTCCTTGTATGCCTCCAATTAAAATAGTATAGTTTTTTCTCAACAATAGATCCTCCTCTCAGCATTATTAAACATGCTGTATTATATCTCATGAGTATTGATACCAAATCAGCGAATTTCAAATCATTTTTTTGTTTTTAACACAGAAAAATCGTCAAATCCGTTTAACCAATAAACAGATTTGACGATTTGAATAATACGTTATGTTTTCAATGATACGTTATATTTTTTCTGCATTTTCATTATCCGGAACTAAAAAATCTTCTGGTCCAAGATAAAAGTGACCTGTTTCGTAAGGTCCATCTTCAACACTGATCACAACGCTTTCAACATTAAAATAGTAAGCCAGTGTGTTTGTAATCGATTGTAACATTTGACTTTCAAAGTCGCTGCCCATACCAACTTCTGTAATCGCTGCATTAAAATCGACTTTTACCTGTTGCTCGTCTTTATTTCTTTCAAGGCTGTTAATCATCATCGATTCTTGTAGTGTTGCCGCTGCTGTTTCAACAGGTGGTTCTTTTTGCAAGTAGTCAGTTAGTTTTTTTTCGACTGATTCATTGGTTCTGACTTCCATCAAATAGCTTTGATAGAGACTTCCTTCATCTTCCCATTCAGGATAATATATTCTCACATTCACTTCCCAAGGGATGTTTTCTTCAATTGCTGCTAGCTGAGTAACAATACCAGTTTCATCACCATTTGCCTTAAAAACACTTTTTACAAGACCAATATCCTGCGCATAGTAATGTATCTGTACCGCTTCATCTGATTCAGTAACTACTTCAATGGCATCAAAGTCACCATGCTTTGTCTTTATTGGAACCGAAACATCATTAATGCTTCTTTTTCTACCGTCTTCCAACACCCATTCATTTCCAACTTCTAGTGGCTCCTTAAGCAGAATTTCTTCTCGATTAGGTTCTTCTTCAAATAATGAAAAAAATGAGTAAAATTCTTCTTCCGAATAACGTAGTGTAACAACGCCTTCTTCACGATGAATAATTTCTCCTATGGTAGTACCAGCCGTTTGCCTTCTTCTTTGAGCTTGATTATTATCTATATAGTCATAATAAACAACCGCATCGGCATATTCACTGCCTTCTCCTTCATAGATAAGTCTTGTATCTGCCAGAAAAGGAAAAAAAGCTTCCACTGTTTGTTCATTTTTTTCTGTATCAACTATATCTTCTGATGTTTCATCTCCTGAACCACATGCCATCATAACCACCGCTACCATCACCATGAGCATCATAATCCTAGCATGATTCTTGTAATATTTCATTCTTGATGCACCTCCTATTTATTGATGCTACCGTTATATATAATACCCTTTATTTACGATGCTATGCAAGTACAACTTATTTCTTATTTTACGTAAATACTTCTAATCCATTAGTTTTCAACCGTTACTTTAATCAGGGTGATACGCCTTCTTCTTATTTTTAATAACATACAGGTAAAACAATCCAATAATACTAGAAATTCCAAAGAATTTGTAGATTGCCAATACATTATACCGATCTAATAGTACCCCACCCATCATTTGGCAAAATATGCCACCAAGACCTATTCCTGCTGATGAGTAAATGGTCATTGCCGTTACTCTCAGCTCAGGTATCGAATGATCCGTAACAAACTGAGCGGCCGTCACAATATACACTCCGACCGAAAGCCCCTGGAGTAAAAATAAGCCTAGCATAAATGTTGGCGATGGGCCACTAGCATACCAAAACCAACGAAACATAGAAATAACCGCCGCTACTATTAACGTATTTTCTATCCCTATTTTTTTTACAAATTGATTTGAAAGCCTCATAAAAGGAGCTTCGCTTCCTGCAAAAAGTAAAAAAGCTATGCCTACACCAGCTAGTGAGCCTCCACTATAACGAAATAACAAACTAAAATAATTATTATTGGCAACAATAGGACCAAAAATAAAAAAAGTAGCTACAAGAATATACTTAAACTCAGGAATTTTGACTAATGTTTTTAGGCCGGTTAATAAATTCATTTGAAATTTTCTATCAGTTACTTCAATTTTTGCACGAAAAAAAATAGCTGGAATTAAATAGGCAAAAAAATAAAAAAAGAAAATAACATTTAACCCTAAATATTCGCTTACATTGCTTACAATAAAAACAGCAATCGCAAATCCGATGGCGCCATATTGCCGTAAAGCACCAAAATTTGAACCTTCTCTGTTAGATGCATTTATCGCTAAAGTGTCTGATATGGGAGCATTGGCTCCTTGAAAAAAATGCATGAAACAATAGACTACCAAAAAAAGATAAAACTGATAAATGTAGGCTAATAAAACCGCTAGTAACCCAGCCATAATCAAGGTTACTCTTAGCACTAGCAATGTCTTTTGTGTTTTGTCACATACAACTCCCCAAAAAGGTTGAGAAAAAATAAGTACCAAAGAACCAGAGGCCATGATCATACCCGTCTGTGTTCCAGAAAAACCAATAGTTTCAAGATATAATACCAGTAATGATGTTAAAGCACCGATAGCAAAATAAATCGATGTGTATAATAATCTGAACTGACTCTTGATGCTAACCACTTCCGTTCTCTTTCAATTTTAGCTTCTCATAATCTTCGCAAGTTTTTTCTATCTCACCCTCACCACAGTCCATCTGCTAAAAAAAGGTAGGGTATATCGACCTTTCTGTCTTTATTATTACATCCTTCATTTTAATAGAATAAAATTTATTGTCAATCCAGCATCAGTTCTAATACTTTTTCTTGACAGGCTATTCAAATCAATTTATCATAGCTTCTAGCAAGATTATCTTTTATCACCAATAGAAAGGATTCATTTAAATGAAAAAACTATTTCATCATCCTAGCTTTAACCTCATTATGGTTGTTTTACTATCTATCAATACGCTTTTTTCCTTGCATTTATTTGTTTCTAACAAATCTTTGCAAGAGCATCACTCTTATCAGCTTAATGCGCTAACCAATCTTACGGAACAAATAGAGCAAGATAAAGAAAATCTCTATGAAATAACGGATTCTTTACAACAAGATCTTTTAAGATCTCATGAAATTTATAAAGAACTCGAAGAAGAAGCCAGTGCATTAAAAGAAGAAAATGAACAGCTAAAAAAAAAGTTACTTTAAGACATGGAGGCGGTGTTAGAACTGGCAATGTAAAGGATGAAAAAACAGTATACCTCACTTTTGACGATGGGCCTAGCCATAACACAGCCAGAATCCTTAACATTCTTCAGCAACACAATGTCCCTGCCACCTTTTTTGTTAATGGATATGATACGGATTTTTCTCATCAAATGTATCAACGAATTGTCAACGAAGGTCATCAGCTAGGAAATCACACTTATAGCCATGATTATGAAAAAATATACCAATCTCCCGAAGCTTTTATGGAAGATGTCGAAAAACTTCAAGACTTTCTTGAAACATCTACAGGTTTCCGGCCTGAAGTTTTTCGTTTTCCAGCGGGCTCAAATAATCAAATCTATCGTCGGGTTCAACAGGATAATCCCTATCTGATGATCGAAATAAAACAACTTTTGAGAGAAAAAGAGCTTCCCTACTTCGATTGGAACGCCAGCTCTACAGACGCTGCTGCTGTTACTTTAGATACAGACATTATTATACAAAACACCTTAAAACATGTTTCTGGTCATCAGAATGCCATTATTTTATTCCATGACTCTGGTGCAAAATCAACTACGGTTGAAGCTCTACCCACTATTATACGAAGACTTGACAACCTTGGCTATCGTTTCGATGTTCTTACTCCTGATTCTTTTTACGTTCACTTTAACTATCTTTTATTCTAGAACAACAATAAAGATCAGCTGCGCGCCACTAACACAGCTGATCCTTTACTACTTTTTGATGCCATATTGATTACTGAAAACAACATTCCAGTTCAGCTCTTCTTCTTCGTAAGGTCGTTTTGATTCATCTGGATACCCTACTGTAATGAACGCTTCTACACAAATTTTATCTGGAATCGATAAAAGATTTTTAATAAATTGTTCTGCTGTTAGCTCCTCATTGCATTTTCGATTCCTTACTTGTATCCAACAAGATCCAAGCCCCATGGAATGCGCTTGAAGTTGAATAAGTGTAGCGGCAATAGAAGTATCTTCTATCCATACATCACTTTTTTCAGGATCAGCCATTACTAAAATAGCCGCAGGAGCTCCCTTAACAAACCCTGCCCCTTTTTCTTTAGAGCGAGAAAGCTCTGAAAGTATTTCTTTATCATCAATAACAATAAATTCCCAAGGCTGACTTTTTTTTGAGGATGGTGCTAAAAGAGCTGCTTTAAGAAGGTTTTCAATTTTTTCCTTCTCTATTGGCTTTTCAGCATATTTTCGGATGCTTCTTCTTTCTTTTAATGTTTTTAACATATTTCATCTCCCCTTCTTTGGTTATTCATTTACTAACTAAAGTGCCTTCAACCTACTTTCAAGGAATAAAAGGAACGAATATAATTTTCCTTGCTTAATATGATATAATAGGATAGATAAAAAATCAAAGGAGGTTTATGCATGCTAACAACGGTTAATATATCTGACTCCACTTATTATATAGGAGTCAACGATCGCGAAACATACCTTTTTGAAAACTTATGGCCTTTAGATAAGGGGGTTTCGTATAATTCTTATCTGATCAATGATGATAAAGTAGCCGTATTTGATACGGTTAAAAACACAAAAATCAATGAATACTTGGAGAAGATTCAAAGTCTTATAGGAGACAAAGACGTTGATTATCTCATTATTAACCATATGGAGCCTGACCACTCTGGTGCTGTTAAAGCATTAAAAGCAAGATATCCTAATCTACAAATTGTTGGTAATAAGAAGACATTTGAAATACTAGAAAACTTTTATGGTCCCATGGATACTTATCATGAAGTTGGGGAAGGCGATACGCTGCCATTAGGCAAACATGAATTGCTATTTGTCATGACCCCTATGGTACATTGGCCTGAAACCATGATGACATACGAGACTTCACAAAAAATTCTTTTTTCCGGCGATGCTTTTGGAGGTTTCGGTTCTTTAGATGGTGGTGTATTTGATGATGAGGTTAACTTAGAATTTTATATGGATGAAACTCGACGATACTATTCCAATATTGTAGGCAAATATGGATCTATGGTTCAAAAGGCACTCAAAAAAATAAATGACTTAAACATTGAAATATCTGTTATTGCTCCTACCCATGGTCCTGTATGGAGAACTTCACCTGAACACATTATTCGCTACTATGACTGCTGGTCTAAAGGCGAGACAGAGGAAGGTGTTGTTATTGCCTATGGGTCCATGTATGGAAACACTCAGCAAATGGCCGACTCTATTGCTCGACGATTATCTGATAGAGGCATCAAAAATATTAGAATTTATGATGCCTCTAAAACACATATGTCCTATATAATCAGCGACATTTGGAGGTTTAAAGGGATTATCCTTGGAAGTTGTGCTTACAATACCGGAATGTTTCCAACAATGGAAGCATTGGTTAGCAAAATTGACAATTCACAGATCAAAAATCGATTCCTTGGCATTTTTGGAACGGCTTCCTGGAGTGGCGGTGGCGTTTCAAACTTAAATAAATTTGCCGAAAAAACTAAATGGAAGCAGGTAGGCGAATCTGTCGAAGCTCTCTCTTCTCCAAAAGAAGCTGATTTTGATAAATGTCAAGTAATCGCTGATGAAATGGCTGACTTACTATTAGAAGAAAGACAGCCAAATCGCAATGCTTTTTCTAGCACCATCTACTAGGTATGAGCGAATAGCATTCAATGTGTTGTTTTCACATTGTAAATAGTAACAAACTATTAAGCGGTTAGAAAGGAAATTTTTTCCTTTCTAACCGCTTTTTCTAACTATCTAAATCATTTTTAACAAGGCTTCGAAATACGGTGGTAAAGGAGCATTGAAGTGAACCAATTTGTTTGTTTCCGGATGAACAAATCCTAATTCATAAGCATGCAACGCCTGTCCCTTAAGGTTAAAATGCTTTTCCGGTCGAGAATATAATTCATCTCCAACAACCGGATGTCCACTATATGCCATGTGAACGCGTATTTGATGTGTTCTCCCAGTTTCTAAGCTTGCATGGATCAATGTGTGGTTTTTATACCGCTGCAAAACCTTTATATTCGTTATTGCCGGTTTTCCTTCTTTTACAACAGCCATTTTCTTTCTTTGAACCTTATGCCTACCTATCGGCGCATCAATTTTCAACTCATCTTCCTCTATAATGCCACGAACAACGGCTTTATAGCTTCGTAACATAGTATGCTCTGAAAGCTGTTTTGCAAGATGTTTATGGGCCTGGTCTGTTTTAGCAACCACCAAAAGCCCAGAGGTGTCCTTATCTATCCTATGCACAATTCCCGGGCGAATAATCCCATTGATCCCCGACAACCCCTCTTTACAATGGAATAGTAAAGCGTTCACCAACGTACCTTGCCAATGACCTGCCGATGGATGAACAACCAGATTTTGAGGTTTATTTACGACCACTAAAAAATCATCTTCATAAACAATATCAATCGGTATGTTTTCAGCTTCTACCTGAAGTTCTTCTGGTTCTACCAGATCAACAGAAATAATATCACCTTTTTTTATCACATGACGATTTTTCTGAATCCTATCATTGACAAGTACTTTATGTTCTTTGATGCATTTTTGAAGAAAACTGCGACTATGCTCTTCCATTTGAGTAACCAAGAACTGATCTAGCCTTATGCCGTCATGATGCTCTTCCGCTTTAAACTGTTTTTTACCCATGTACTACATCCCTTCGTTAATCGGCTTATCTTTAATGATAAAATATATTAATAACACTTGCCCTATGACAATTGCAATATCAGCAATATTAAAGACAGGCCATACCAAAAAATCAAAAAAATCGACAACATATCCAAAAAAAAGACGGTCAATAAAATTACCTATTGCTCCTCCCGAAATAAGACTTAAGGATATCACCAGAAGTCGATTCATCTTTGGATTTTTAATAAGAAACCAAAATATCCATCCGACAATTACAGTTGTAATCACTAAAAAGAATAGCTGCCGGTCCTGCAAGAGACCAAAAGCAGCGCCACGATTTTCCAAATATCGCAAATGAAAAAATCCTTCTATCACAGGTATCCGCTCTAATTCTTTCAAATAAAGAACAGCAAATCTCTTGGACAGTTGATCTAGCAGAATTGTTGTAAAAATAATAAGCCATTTCATTCAGCAACTTCTCTCCTGTCTTCCGATAGTATCTTATCTCCTTTTTCATTTTTTGGGGGTGGTGTTTTCTGTGTAGACAGTTCGTCAGCCAAAGATGTTGCATCTACTAATAATGAATCCATCTGTGATTGTAGCAAAGTACGATATCGAGTCTTGAAAATTTGTAGCTGTCTAAGCATTTCATCATGTTGTTGATAAAGTTTATCCACTTCTGCCTTAGCTTCATTCATAATACCTTTTGCCTTCAACTCTGCTTCTTGAATAATAACATCTGATTTTTTCATGGCATTTACCCTTAACTCTTCCGCTGTTGATTGAGCAACTACCAATGTTTCCTTCAGTGTATCTTCCATTTGTTTGTATTTTTCAACTTGCTTCTCATCAATTTCCAGCTTTTCCTTCATTTCCAGGTTTTCTTTATAAAGCACTTCATAATCAGCCATTATTTCATCAAGAAAGGCATCTACCTCCGCTTCGTTATATCCTCTAACGCTTTTCTTGAATTCTTTATTCTGAATATCCAGAGGTGTAATCATGATTCTTCCTCCCGTCACTTAGCTTTTACGTCCAATGGTAATATGCCTTCTATTTGATTTCGTTACCCTGCCAATATCTAGTACGACAGCTCTTCCCTTTCCAGAAACAGATATTGTGTCATTTATTTTGAGTTCATCATTTGTTTTGCTATTTTGTTTCCAGTTAATTTTCACCTTATCTTGTTTGAACATTGCTTGAGCATTGGCTCGAGAAACAGCATATGCCAGCGCAATGACAGAATCAGCTCTAAGGGAAGCTACAGTGCCTTTCACCAACTTATACTCAGGTTCTTCTATTAGCACATTATCGGGTCTTATTTGAGAAACTTCAACGGAACAGCTTGCTATTTTATTAAGATGAAGCCTAATGAATTCGGATACTTCCCTAGCAACAAATACAACCGCTTCATGATCATAAACGATCACATCACCCAGTTTTTCTCTTTTTAATCCTAGCGAAAGAATCGAACCCAAGTAATCCCGGTGAGTCAATGAGCGAAATTTAGAGGTGGATCGAATCGACAGTATATCTATACACGACTCTTGAGGAACTCCAGCCAAGTCTTCATGCCTCATACTTAGCCGTTTTCGTTCTGTCTGTTCATGACCCCCGTCCAAAGTCCAATGCAAATTAGGCACCAACCTTAATATCTCGGATGAATAACTCCATTCTGCAGGCGTTAAAAAAGAAGTATTGGTTGTTTGATACTGTTTCACAGCTCGATCTGCCTGGTCTAATATCTTTTTCCATATATTTCTTACATGCTCATCCGTAATGAAATTCAGTTCATTATCTTTCATAATAACGTCAAACCTTCCACTCTATAGTGTCTCTTATCTTAAAATATTAATCACAAAATTAGATACCATATTAATCATTACAATCCCAAGGATAGGTGAAAAATCAATCATTCCCTGATACTTAAAAACATCCTGAATAAGTCCTCTTATTGGTGCTAATATTGGCTCTGTTACTCCATAAATAAACTGACCAGCAGCACTATAAGGATTTACGCGGATCCATGAGAAAATCACCCGCACTAAAATAAAAAAGTTTAATAATCTAGCGAAATAGTCTACGGCCATTATAATTGTCGTTGTCGAAAACAAACTTCCACTCTCCTTTATCTGTTTTGCCAGGGAAATACCCCTTTGCTTTTAAGCTCTTCTTTAATGTTACCTGCTATTTCAACATTGTTAGGAGCAAGAATAAATATTTCAGAGGAAACTTTTTGAATGCTTCCATCCAGGGCATAGATAGCTCCATTCAAAAACTCGAATATTTTTCTGGCTACATCCGATTCCAGTGTCTCCAAGTTGACAATAACAGGCTTTCTATTTTTTAAATTATCTACTATATTTTGAACTTCATCGTAAGCACTGGGTTCAAAAATAACTACTTTCATCTGACTTGTTGTATGAATGTTAACAACTTTATTAGCCTTGGGCTGATTATCTCCTCGAACTTCTTCTTGCGATGGATAGAGGGGTTCCGGATAAACGTCCTCATCTTCTTCTTCTTCAAAAACATCTAAACCCATAAAATGCTTCACTTTATCAACAAACTTTTCTGCCATAATAACCTTCCTCTCTTAATCATACTTGCGATTACCAAATATCGCACTTCCTATTCTTATCATATTCGAACCTTCTTCCAGTGCGATTTCAAAATCGTTTGACATACCCATGCTTAAGTATTCCATATGCGCATGAGCTAGGTTTAACTCTTTCATTTTCTCGTTTAATTCAAATAATTTTTTAAAACAATCCCTTGTGATAGCTTCATTTGCTGTAAATGGTGCCATCGTCATGAGACCTTTTATACGAACATTATTCATAGACTCTATTTGTTTAGCAAGAGACATGGCTTCGTTAGGCTCAACTCCAAATTTACTCTCTTCTCCCGACACATTTACTTGAACCAAAACATCGATGGTTCGGTTTATTTTACTTGCCCTTTTGCTTATTTCCTCTGCCAAGGATAATGAGTCTAAAGAATGAATAAGGCTAACTTTATCAACTATATATTTTACTTTATTTCTTTGCAAATGTCCAATCATATGCCATTGCGGAGCTGGTCCTATGGTTTCATATTTTGTTAAAAGTTCTTGCACTTTATTTTCACCCAAATGATTTATTCCAAGATCCATGGCTTCCTGAATGGTTTCTGGTTTAATTGTTTTTGTAACCCCTATTACCTGTATTTTTTTACTAGGATCCGCTGACTTTTGTAGCGCTTCCTGAATTCGATTCTCCAGTACCATTATATTATTAGAAATACTCATTTTATCTTTCCTTTCCTATTATCCTTCCTATTATCTAACACGTTGTCCTTCTTCAATATTCTCTGGATTGACAATAATTTGATCATATCTTCTAAGAGTGTCCACCATTTCCACTTCGTCCTCCTGGTTATTCCCTACTATCCTCATTGGAAGTTCAATTCTACCTTCTTTTACGACAACCGTTCCGTAGGCTCTTCCTATTTCCTCAGTGGGCATAAATACGGCATACCCATTTAAGTCAACACGATAAACTCCCTCAATACCATTCTTTTCTATCAGTGCTGATACAGGGACTTTCAACCCATCAAACTTTCGGGGGATCAACTCTACTTCCAAAAATCTTTGATTATGCCATCCTTCTAATGGCTGATTAAGCTTAAAAACAACGAAATAGCCTTCTTCCGATTCGATAACATCCTTCACCGTACCCCTAATGACTCTTTGTTGATAAATATCTCTAATTTGTGCCCGCACCCCGACTTCATAAAATGGCAGATAATCTTCAGGAACTCTCGCAATTAACTTCCAATTATGCTGATGGATAATTCGATAGTACTCATCGTTTTCTTGCATACTTTTGATATCCGGCGGGCTTTTGGAAAAAATGTCTACTATTGCTTCTTGATCTAATCCTTCTACTGATAAGTTTTTTTCTAAATCATCACTCCCAAAAGAATATACGCCGGATTCTTCGGCTCTTATTTCATTAGATTGAGACTGAATTTCTTGCTGAATCGTTTCCTTCCGTCGTTTTAACTCTTCAATACTCATTTCAGGAAGATCTTTGCTAGCCTGTATCGTTTTTAGTTGCTGAACTGTTTCTTCAAGAACATACCGATTTTTAAATGCAAGTTCATATTGATTCATTTGTACATTTTGTGATAAATCAGACACTAAGTGATCGATACGATTATTCAATTGATGTGTAGCATTTTCAGAAAATGATTCTACCTCTTCTCCTGATTCCAATGTCTGAATTCTCATATCTATCATTTCAATCTCCATCAACATCGATTGATCCGATTCCGATACAATGATATCGGCTATTTTTTGTTGTTTTCCTACCTTTTCTCC
Source organism: Tindallia californiensis (assembly GCF_900107405.1). Lineage (NCBI taxonomy): Bacteria > Bacillati > Bacillota > Clostridia > Peptostreptococcales > Tindalliaceae > Tindallia > Tindallia californiensis. The sequence goes on from NZ_FNPV01000002.1 coordinate 52,778, forward strand.
ACTAACTACATTCCAGTTAATCCGTCCGGTCGACGGAAATGAATATCGCGTTTCTTCTCTCGCAACAACAGCCTCCACCTGTAGTATTGTTTCCAACGTTCCGAATTCAACAATCGTTGTATTTACTCGAAAATGACTAATGACAGGTCCCAATCGCAATACAAAAAACATGCTTACAATTAGGATAGCAGGCATTATCACTAAAATGAAAACAGCATACTTCTTTTTTCTTGGTTTTGAGGAGGTTTTATGTTTTTTTTCTGCCATTAATTATCACCACTTACTTTGTAATACTAGTTACCGAACCTATTGTACCATATAATAAAAAAGACAGGTATGTTTAACCGATAATTTCGTTAAACAATCCTGTCTCTCATTCTATTTTTCCATTATTTCAATCTTTTTCAGCATTTCTTCTGCATGGCCTTTCGCTTTGACTTTTCGGTATTCCTCTATCAATATACCCATTTCATTTATCAAGAAAGTTGAACGCTCCGTCCCTAACCCCTTTTTTCCAAATAGTTTCTTTTCTTTAATAACATCAAACTGATTGTGTAAAAACTCATCATCATCTACCAGTAAAGAAAATGGTAGATTGTGTTTTTGTGAAAATTTCTGATGTGATTTTAATGAATCCCGACTCACACCTAGTATGACTGTATTCAATGACTGAAACTGTTCGTATAAGTCTCTGAACTCAGAGGCTTCTGTTGTTCATCCCGGTGTGTTATCTTTTGGATAAAAGTACAGCAATACTTTTTTTCCTTCAAAATCACTTAGTTTAATCTTGTTTTCTTCCTGATCTAGCCTTTCAAAATCAGGCACTTTTTCCATTAGTTCTATTTTTTTCATACCAACACACCTCCTGATGCTATCTATTACCCTCTATAAACGAAGATATTCAACCAAAAACAAAAAGTGAACTGAGTAACAGAAAGGGTATAGATACATCAGTATAGTAAAATAGTTAGGAGATGAAAAAATGCCAGCACTGCATATGATTGTCAGAGGAACCGTTCAAGGCGTTGCTTTTAGATATAGCACAAGAGAGCGAGCTCTCGATTTAAATCTTGAAGGATGGGTTAGAAATAGAAAGGATGGATCTGTTGAGATTTTTGTTCAGGGAGATAAAGAACAGGTCAACCTAATGAAGTCTTGGGTAAAAACAGGGCCATCACAAGCCGTTATAGAGGATTTAACTGTATCGCCTCAAAAACGTGACGAAAGCATCCATGGCTTTATTGTGCGTGCAACCTGCTAAGCAATGATCCGCAAATATCATTACTCACCTATGAGTAAGCCAGCCTTTTAACAAAGTCTGTCTTGCAAAAAAGTGTCTACAGATGATCCCCAGCCGTATTTTTTGCCGCTCATTTCAGCCGCGATCATCTATAGCCACTTCTCCGTCATTTGCCAGTTATGGAGTTACTGTTTCTGGCTCTATTTCCTCTTTGATAGGTTCTTCTTTAGGTGGCTTTGTAATGAGTGTTAGAATAGCCCCTGTCGCGCTCAGTACTCCTGATACTAAATAGCTAATCCCATAAGTTCCTGTAACATCACGGACGATCCCCCCCAATAAAGGCCCAAGAACACCACCGATTCCCCAAGCCGTAATAACCATTCCATAGTTCATGCCAAAGTTTTTAATTCCAAAATAATCTACGGTTGCCGAAGGGAACAACGTCAACATTCCTCCAAAAGTAAATCCTACAACCGATACTCCCATCATTAAAATTGGTGGAGTAGTGAATGTCGCAAAAAAGGCGTATACAATTACCTGCAAAACAAACATTGCTAAGAGTGTCCGCATTCTACCAAATTTATCCGATAAAACTCCACAACCGATTCTACCAGCAAAGTTGAAAATCGCATAAATTCCGACGAGTATATAGGCATTTTGCATTCCAGCTTGCTCCAAGCCTATTTTAGAAAGCTGACCGATAATCAACAGTCCGGCAAAAGTACCAAAAGAAAACATGATCCAAAGCTGGTAAAATTGTTTTGTTTTTAACACTTCATGCCATTCGTAATCTACTTTTACTTTAGCTGATTCTACTGAAACTTTCTGCTGGATTTCAGAAGGTTCTTCATCCGGCGGACTATATCCATGAGGAGGGTTTTTAATGAATTGTGCTAAAATCATGATAAGAATTAAAAAAGCTCCACCCAGTATAAAAAAAGTTCTTTGGATTCCATAAGTGCTTAATAAAAAATTGGTTAATGGTGCAATATACAGAGGTGCTAGTCCGAATCCACTGACAACCACTCCTGAAATAAGCCCTCTCTTTTTTGCACTAAACCACTTTACAGCGGCCGGTGTTGGTGCTGCATAACCTGTCCCAATCCCCATACCGGCTATAATTCCAAAAAAAATAGTCAGACCGACCGGAGTAAGAAATAACCCAGAAATAATAAACCCTATCCCTACCATAACAGCTGATGCCATAATAACCGGTTTAGGCCCAAGCCTATCTTGAAGTCTGCCACCCGGAACCATAGAAAAAGCAAACATTGCACAGGCAAACATATAAGGCACCTGAGATATGGTTGCTGTCCAACCTAGTTGATCGATCAAAGCAGCTGAAATAACGCCCCATGTATACAATACTCCTAACATCAAGTTAACTCCAACGCCTGCTATGGTAACAGGCCAACCCGGATGAAACTTTTTCTCTCCCATCAAACTCCTCCTAGTAAATTAGTTTTGTTTCTTAGCTATCATACCAGAAAATCTTTGACTAGAAAAGTAAAAGATAATTGAAACTTTAAACATCAAAAGCTGCAAAACATTCCGCTTTGCAGCTTAAATAATAATAATGGTCGGGCTGACAGGACTTGAACCTGCGACCTCATGACCCCCAGTCATGCACGCTACCAAACTGCGCCACAGCCCGAGCTGGCATTGCATTTTGAACACAAGGATATTATAAATGAATTCTCGTTAAGATGCAAGGACTTTTTATACATCCCATTCAACAGGTCTATACTCAACAATTTCTTCCATCTCGTTTTTCTTACTTCGAGTCATTAGATGCAATACGGCTTCTTCAACGTTTTTATTTTCATATAGAACTTGATAAATAGCACTGGTAATGGGAAGATCTATCTGGTATTTCTTTCCCAACTCATAAACGGCTTGTGCTGTTGATACACCTTCTACAACCATTCCTACTTCTTCTAGAGCTTCATTCATAGACTTTCCTTGACCAACTAAAATACCAGCTCTTCGATTACGACTATGCATGCTAGTGCACGTTACAATTAAGTCACCAATGCCTGATAAACCAGCAAACGTGTTCAAACTTGACCCCATAACACTTCCTAATCTAGCCATCTCTGTAATTCCACGCGTCATTAGTGCTGCTTTTGCATTGTCACCATATCCGATGCCATCAATCACTCCTGCACCAAAAGCAATGACATTTTTAAGAGCACCGGCTAGTTCAACACCAGTTACATCAGGGTTTGTATAAACACGCAGATACTCATTCATAAGCATATTCTGTGCTTTTTCAGCTAGTATTCTTCTGGAAGATGCCGCAACGAGTGTTGTTGGTAGTTTCATCGCCACCTCCTCTGCATGTGAAGGACCTGAAACAACGCAAAAATCATAACTTCCTAATTCTTCTTTGATAATCTGAGATATGGTAAAGTAAGTGTTTTTTTCAATTCCTTTTGAAACATTAATGATCAATGCATTCTCAGGGAACAAACTTTTGTTTTCTCGAAGAACTTCCCTAATCTGTTGTGTTGGAATTGCAATAATAATAACTTCTGCATTCTTCAAAGCCTTTTTAATATTTGTTTCAGGGCAAATCTTTTCCGAGAGTAAAACGTCCGGAAGATAAGCATGGTTAACACGATTTTTTAAGATATTTTCTTTTTGATCTTCATTTCTCATCCAAAGTTTTACATTGTGTCCATTTTTATTCAATACTGTTGCTAATGCCGTTCCCCAGCTACCAGCTCCTAAAATCGTCACCTGATAGGAATTCATTTTGAACGCTCCTCTTTGCTAAGTTTCGTTTTTAATGAAAATCGATTTTCTGTTCCTTTATAAATTCTTAAGATATTAGCATAATGTCTATAAATCACAAGGCTACTTAAGGCGATGCCTAATATCACATGTTCAATGGGTGAACCGGTGATTGCCAATAAAACCGTCCATAGGGGTATGGCCGTTATGGATGCTAATGACACATATTTAGAAAAAGTGATGATAAAGATTGATAGGGCAATACAAATCCATACGTAGAAAGGATTGATCATCAACCCTACGCCAATACTTGTCGCAACACCCTTCCCTCCTTTTAGCTTCATTGTAACTGGCCAATTATGCCCAATTACAGCCGATAATCCAGCTGTAGCCGCTAAGGCTTCTCCTCCCATATAACGTCCCAAATAAACGGCAATGACGCCTTTTAGCAGATCCATTAAAAGTACAAAAACAGCTGCCTTGGCGCCTAAAATTCTCATGACATTTGTTGTTCCTGCATTGCCACTACCGTATTCACGAATATCGTTTCCTGTCCATAGCCTCACAAGTATATAGGCTGGTGAAATCGTTCCAATTCCGTAAGAAATAAGAATAATAACTAAGGCGATCATCATCTGCTTCCCCCAGGTTTTTCTCGGCAAATCATTTTAATCGGCGTTCCTTCAAAACTAAAGCTTTCCCTGATTTTATTTTCAATATAGCGAAGATAGGAAAAATGCATTAATTCTTTATCATTAACAAATAGTACAAAGGAAGGAGGTCTCACGGATACCTGGGTACCATAATAAATTTTTAGTCTTTTTCCTTTATCAGAAGGTGGTTGGTTCATCAGTGTGGCTTCCGCTATCACCTCATTTAGCACGCCTGTTTGTACCCTCATGGTGTGTTGATTGGAAACATATTGAATCATAGGAAGAATCTTATTGATTCGCTGACCATTAAGTACAGAAACAAAAACTACCGGTGCATACTGACAAAACCCTAGTTCTCTACGAATATCTTTCAGAAATTTATTCGTTGTTTTATTATCTTTTTCAATTAAATCCCATTTATTTACCAGAATAATTAAAGCTCTACCATTGTCATGACTTAAACCTGCTACTCTTTTATCCTGTTCCGTAACACCCTCTTGGGCATCAATCATTAAAATACACACATCGGATCGCTCAATAGCTGCAATCGCACGAATAACACTATAATGTTCCACATTGCTATGAATTTTGCTTTTTCTTCTTAATCCGGCTGTATCAATAAACACATACTTTTGGCCATCATGACTAAACGGCGTATCGATTGCATCTCTTGTTGTGCCTGCAATATCACTGACAATAACACGTTCTTCTCCCAGTATTCGATTGATCAACGACGATTTTCCTACATTTGGTCTTCCAATCACAGTAACACGTATTGAATCACTATCCTGATATTCTTCATCAGTATCCGGAAAATATTTCACCACTTCATCAAGCAAATCACCTATGCCTAAACTTAATTCTGAAGAAATCTCTATCGGATCTCCGATACCAAGTTCGTAAAAATCATAGAAATGTTCTGACTGATTGCTGGTATCCACTTTGTTCAGTACCAGTAAAACTGGTTTGTTATTCTTTCGAAGTATATCCGCTACTTCTCGATCTTGTAATGTTAACCCTTCTCTTCCATCTACCATGAAAATGATGACATCGGCCATCTCCATCGCCAATTCAGCCTGATTTCTCATTTGCCTTGGGATGGGCTCTTCCGAGGCTGGTTCTAAGCCTCCTGTATCAATCATCGTGAACTGATATCGAAGCCATTCCACTTCGGCGTATATACGATCACGTGTCACTCCTGGCGTATCTTCAACAATCGAAATTCTTCTACCCGCTATTCGATTAAAAAAAGTTGACTTCCCTACATTGGGACGACCTACTACTGCAACAATGGGTTTTGCCATTTTTCTCAACACTCCTGATCTTAGGATTCAATGCTGAAATCCTCAATATTTTTCTAATAAATGCAATTCCATCTATTGGACACGCCATAACGGCTACTCCCAACTCTGAAGAAACTACATCGGTTGTTACATCATCTAAAAATAGATTCTCACCTTCACGAAGCATATTCTCCGGTATTAACAGATATTTTCCTAAAGGTTTATTTTTTAATTGCTCTATAAGATCTTTGCCGGTGATAAGTCCGCTTACGGTTATTGTCTTTCCAAAAAAGTTGTTTTCTATAGGAAATACTTCTATTTTCAAACCTAAAACTTTTTGTTCTAACTTTTTTGCTATTTTATTGATGTATTCCGCTGCCAAGGTTCCGGTAGCCACAGAAATTTTTATTGGTTCTTTTTTTCTAACAACAGGCATTTTCTTCAGATAATCACTGAAGTTCTTTTTGAAAAGCGCCATCATTCCTACGCCATTTTCTAGTTGAGAAAAAGAATCATAAAATGACGCTTCCGGAATATCCTCTCCTGCATAAAGATAAAGTTCATCCGATGCATATGCTTTTTTTTCACCTGTCATTTCTATATATATCTGTTGCCATTCACTAATTTGATTAAGTGTTTTCTTAGCAATTTCCTTTGTTATAGAACCAGTTTCTGGCAAGCCTTCTCGAAATTTGGTTTTTCCAACAGGAACAATAGCAATGCTCACAACCGAATGAATTATTTTCTTAAAATCCTTTAAGGTTTGATCCAGCATCTCTCCATCGTTCCATCCGGGACAAAGTACAATCTGAAGATTCATAGAAATATGATTTTCATGAAACTTCTTCAGAAGGGTTAATGCATTTCCTGCAAACCGATTATTTAGCATTTGAATACGTCGTTCTGGATCTGTTGTGTGAACCGATATGTTAAGAGGACTAATTCTATAACGCCGTATTTTATCAATATTTTTCTCTGTCAAATTTGTTAAAGTGATATAGTTCCCTTGTAAAAACGATAATCTAGCATCGTCATCTTTCACATAAAGACTCTCCCTCATACCAGGAGGCATTTGATCAATAAAGCAAAAGATGCATTTATTGTGACATTGTATTGTTTTATCTGCTTCTTCATTCGTAAAAATAATGCCTAGCTCTTCATCTACTTCTTTTTCTATTTCCAATACCCACTGACTGCCATCCATTTTTTCTAGTTCTACCTCTAAAAAATCATCTGCTGATAAAAACTCATAATCCAACCTATCTTCAATTATTTGTTGGTTAATTTTAACAAGAAAGTCACCAGGCATTACTCCCATTTCCTCGGCAATACTGCCTGACTCTATGTGTTTAATAATATTTTTCCCTATCTTTTTCAATGATTCACACTCCAATATTCCTCTATTACTATAAACACGACAAACTCATCATTTTTATGATGAGTTATCGAGATCAGTCTTTTTTTCTTTCAAAATTTTTGTTAATTCTTCCATAAAAGTATTCAAATCCTTAAATTCTCTATATACAGAGGCAAACCGCACGTATGCCACTTCATCCAAATCTTTTAGCCGATCCATTACCATATTACCTATTTTATCTGTATGAACCTCTTTAATCATATCGTTTTGCAACTGTTTTTCAATTTCTTCAACGATATACTCTATTGATTTAAGTGGTACCGGCCGTTTTTCACAGGCCCTTATAACCCCTTTCATCAACTTGTTCCGATTAAAGGGTTCCCGATTGCCAGATTTTTTAATAACGATTAACGGAATTTCTTCCACTTTTTCGTAAGTAGTAAATCTTTTTTGACATTCGTTACACTCACGTCTTCTTCGAATTGCTTGCCCTTCGTCCGTCGGTCTGGAATCAATTACTTTTGAATCAAATTTTCCACAAAATGGACAGTTCAGCACAAACACCTACTTTCTTACCTATTTCTAGATGTAATATTCTGTGCTATCTTTAGTTTTTCTTTCTTAAAAACACGGGTATATCCAACTCATCACTTTGCGGCTCATCATCTGGCAGTAGCTCTTCTTCTTTTTCTTTTGGCCCTGTTTGTGATTCTTTCTCTGATGTACTTTCTTTCTTGGCTTTCTTGCCTTTTATCACAAACTCATCTTTTTGGCGCTCTTCATCAAAACCAGTAGCGATCACAGTAATTTGAATTTCATCTTGCATTGCTTCGTTAATAACCGCACCAAAAATAATGTTAGCATCTTCGTCCGCTTCCTGAGAAACCATTTCGGCTGCTTCATGAACTTCAAACAGGCTTAGGTTAGAACTACCAGTAATATTAATAAGAACCCCTCTGGCTCCAACAATAGACGTTTCCAGTAAAGGACTTTGAATTGCTTGTTTAGCCGCCTCTGTAGCTCTATTTTCACCAGAAGATCTTCCGATACCCATATGAGCAAGTCCTTGATCAAACATAATGGTTTTTACATCTGCAAAATCACAGTTTACCAATCCTGCATCATCAATAAGATCAGAAATTCCCTGTACGCCTTGCCGCAGTACATCATCAGCAAGACGAAAAGCTTCAATAATAGATGTTTTCTTTTCTATTACTTGAAGCAATCGATCATTCGGTATCGAAACCAAGGTATCAACACGATCTTTTAAGTCTTTTATTCCCTGTTCAGCATGTTTCCATCTGCGTTTTCCTTCAAAAGTAAAGGGTTTTGTTACAACTCCCACGGTTAAAATGTTCATTTCTCTGGCAATTTCAGCAACAACAGGTGCAGCACCCGTTCCTGTTCCGCCACCCATACCAGAGGTAACAAAAACCATATCGGCTCCCTTTAAAAGCTTAGCAATATCGTCGCGACTTTCTTCAGCCGCTTTATGACCAATCTCCGGATTAGCTCCAGCTCCAAGACCTTTTGTCAGTTTTTCGCCTATTTGAAGTTTTTGCTCGGCCTTTGATGTAAGCAACGCTTGTTTGTCTGTATTAACCGCAATAAACTCAACACCTTTCATCCCGGCGTCAATCATACGGTTTACAGCGTTATTACCACCTCCGCCAACACCAATCACTTTTATTTGCGCAACGCTATCCATATCCATATCAAATTCTAACACAGCATTCCCTCCCCATCTTGGATTCAATAGTCCTCCGACTAATTATTTCAGAATCACCCTAACTCTTTATATTTATACACCACGAACATAAGGTTGTGAGTTAGTTATTATTTTGCGATTCATGTGCTGACTCATGGTGTATTCGGTTAATCAGATGCCTTCTTATCGTGGCAAAGTTTTGAAACAACCTGCCCCCAAACGCGAATACAGCTGCATAGTACAATGGTACTCCTAACTTGTCGCCAATATAAGCTAAGAAGGCAGCTAAAATGGCATTACTAAAAAAACCTGTTACGAAAATTTCTGTGTCAAATTTATTTTCAAGACTAGCCCTAAACCCTCCAAAAACAGAGTCTAAAGAAGCTAGGATCGCAACCGATATATAAAGCGATAATGCGGCAGGATAACTAACTGGTAAATAGAGTCCCAATACAATTCCTACTATCAATCCTATAATGGCTATTATGATCACTGGTCTTCACCATCCTTAGCTGTAACATAGTGTAGTGTAAAATCCCCTTGAAACTTTGGTATTCGTATTCTTTCACTTACGTGTGATTCAACCTGTATCCCAAAAACTTCTTTTATTTCTCTGGAATATGTTCCCGGCGCTTTAATGGCTGCATTTAATGTATCTGGGTTTCCTATCGCTTTAATGACAAAGGGTTGTGCGTAAGTCATTTGATTGATGGTGATCGTCGGACCAGTGCATTGAATTTCAGAAGTATTCAGGTATCGCTGGCCGTTAATGGAAAGAGCTTCTGCTCCAGCTATTTTAAGATCATTAACAATTCTCAGCACATCTTCATCATGAACAATCACATTGTTAGGATTTTCTCCTTTGTATAATTCTCTTTCACTATCCATCAGCACTACAATTACTCCTGGTCCTTCCAAATCATAATGGCCACTTCTCATTCTCATATGTTCAATATCTTGTATAAGTATTTCATCTATACTACCCTCAGAAGCTATTGCGAATTGATACTCTCTTAGCCGTTTCTCTTGCTGATCTATTAATTCTTTGAGATGATCAATTTCTTCTGTTTCCTGCCTGATTGCTGCATTAAGATCACTGATTGTTTTAACACTGATAAAGCGATAATCATCATCTAGGTTTTTTACTTGAATCGCTAGTATTAAACCAATTAATATACTGATGACGAGTAACATACTTTTTCCAAAAAAACTTTGCATCATCATCGCTCCTACCAGGTTGTTATTCTACCATTTCCAAAGGCCTTGCATATTCAAACTCATAGACTCTATTATATCTTGGCATCGTCATGTCCTGTTTTTTTTCTACACTCACCTGTAAATTATCATAATTCCTCATGTCCCACACAATACCATATCTCATGTTTAAAGCCGCTTCAAGCGTCTCTGGATTGCCTATGGCTTTAATCGTATATGGCGCCGATGTCGCCACATCATTTATATATAGTGCATTGTTGGAGTAATATACTTCTGTTGTTGCGACATATCGCTGTTCATTAATCGATATTGCTTCGGCTCCTGCCGCATTCAATGTATTGATTAAAGCAAGTATAATTTCATAGTTGTACATAATAAAACTTTCAGATTCTGTCTGATTAAAGGCTGATGGAGGATCACTTACTTCAATCATCACACCAGGACCTTTTCCTTCTATATAGCCTGCTAAAAGTTGATATCGCAAAAGATCATTTTTAAGGTTTTTAATCATCAGGTTTTCATCAGCCTCAGAAATTTCATAATCTCTCAAGCGATTTTCAAGATCAGTAAGTTCTTCTGTTAACTGCTCTTTTTCTGTCCTAAGATTTCTTAGCTCTGCCGCCATCTTTTGTGCTTGTTGTGTTGAAAGAAAACCACCTCCAGCAACTTCTCGTACAGACTTAATCTGCATAGAAACAATCAAGCCCAATAATGCACAAATAATACCAATGGCTATTTTTCCTTTTAATTCTTTCATTCCTCTTCCTCCTGACGTACTCTTGGGCGCACCGTAATATGATCTTGATACCGCATGTCTAAAATCACATCATTCATACCACGAGTATGAAGCGTTATAAGCGCTTCCTTTAACGCCAGCACTGAGTAAGCCGGCTGATCAATTTTTCCCATGAGAACTTCTATTCCATTGAAGGTTATTAACCTCACTTCTTGAGCTTCTGTTATATGAATTTCAGAAATATGATCCATCATTTCAGCTTCTTGCGCTGCAACTAGAACCTCATAAGCAGCATCAAGTATTTCCTGATTTTTTACTGAAACGGGTTTTCCAACATGAAAACTTTCAAATTCCACACCTGTAACAATGCTAAGATTTTCATCAATAACACCGTCAGATACTCTTAGTACAACCTGTTCTCTATCTAGGTATATAAAAGAACCCATATATGGTATTATAGCATATTCTCGCCTTTCTCTGACAACAATATTTATGCGGCTAATCCCTTTTCTTTTAACACGAGCTTCTTTTACATAAGGATGCTCTTCTATTTGATCTTCTACTTGTTTCGTTCTTATCTTAAAAAAGCTATCGCCAATATGAATTTGAGAGAAACTTACGATTACCTCTTGATCAATAGAATCTAATCCTTGTACCTCAATGCTTTTCACCGTAAACAAAGGTGATTCAAATACTATATAGTAAATACCTCCACCGATGATAAGTATTGTAAATAGAAGTAAACATAAAGAGATTAAGCAAGACCGACTATTTTTCTTTCGGTATTTTTGTTGAGTCATTAAGAAATCCCACCCCACACGTTATCGTAACATTATCTACAACAGATGTACTTAATGACAATGCGACTATATGCCTAGTTTTTCCACAATTTGTTCAACCGGAAGTTTAAGCGGCACCTCCCGAGCAATGTTACTTGTTGTCTGCAAGCCGTTTACAATAGATTCATGCAAGGTTTCAGGGCTTAGATCTTTTTCTTTAATGACTGTAGCTTGCCCTGATTTTTCAAGCAAAAATGCATTTTTTTCCTGATGATTTCCTGCCGTATATGCTTTAGGTATTAATACAGCATAACGATTCGCTGCTTGAATCTCTGCAATTGTAATAGCCCCTGCACTTCCAATAACAAGATCGCATGCGATAAGTGCTTCAGGCATTGTATCGATATATGGTGCTATATAATGCATGGAATGGGGGATTTTTTCTTCTTCCAATTTTTTTATAACTTTTTCATAATGAGCTTTTCCTGTTGCCCAGTAAAAAGAATAACCAAGGTTATTCTTTTTTTTGAGCAATGATATGATTGCATTGTTTATTAATAAAGACCCGCCACTCCCTCCGGAAACTAAGACCATTTTTCGGTTCTCAAATTCCGGGAAGTAACCCCTTGCTTTTTCCCGGCTTAAAGTGTAATACGCTGCCCTAATAGGATTCCCGGTTAATGTAAGATTATCTTTCCTTTTGAAATATTGAGCTGCTTCTTGAAAACTCAGAGCAACTACCGAAACATGTTTATTCAGAAACCTATTCGTTAATCCGGGATAGGCATTTTGCTCGTGGATTAACGTAAAAATCCCTTTTTTAGCGGCCACATAAACTACTGGAGCAGAGACATATCCACCCGTTCCAATAACATAATCAGGCTCAAATTCTTCAATTATTTTTTTCACAGCAACCAACCCTCGCATCAACATTGCTGCGCTTTTAAGATTATGGACAGAAATTTTGCGTTTCAAGTAAGATATAGGTATTACTTTCATCTTATATCCTGCAGCTGGAACCAACCGGCACTCTAACCGATCTTTAGCGCCAACAAACAATATATCCGCTTCTGCATCTCTTTTTTTTATCTCCTCAGCAATTGCAATAGCTGGATATATATGTCCTCCAGTGCCACCGCCACTAATAATATATCTCATATTATCCTCCCTGTATTTCTGAATATCTTGATATGTTAAGCAAAATCCCGGTACAAGCAAGCATCATCAAGAGCGAACTTCCTCCATAACTAATAAAAGGGAGGGGAATACCTGTCACTGGAAGCAAGGATGTAGCAACTCCTACGTTAACAATTACCTGGATTGCAATCATCGATGTAATACCCGTTGCCGTAAGACAAGAAAACATATCCGGAGCATTAATAGCAATGCATGTTCCTCTCCAAATATAAACACCAAACAATAATACCACTATGGATGCACCGATAAACCCAACTTCTTCACCTATAATCGCAAAGATAAAATCATTTTGTGGCTCAGGCAAATACAGATGTTTTTGTATGCTACGCCCTATCCCTCTGCCTGCTAGCCCACCTGAACCAATGGCAAGAAGCGATTGAACCGTTTGCAAACCTGCATCTAAAGGGTCTGACCAAGGGTCTATATAAGCTACTAATCGCCTCGCTTTATACCCTTGTCCACTCATAAAGATATATATAAGAGCTGAAGCCGCCAGCGCCGTTCCAGAAAATAGAATGCCTGTATAATAAACCATATTTACACCACTTACAAAGAGCATCATCATCATCATACTTAGAATAATAAGTCCTGTACTAAAATCAGGCTGCTGATACACTAAGACAAATACAATCCCACCCATGATTAAATGTGGCGCAAATCCTTCTCTAAAATTTTTTAACTTATACTTATTTTTTTCCATAATAGCGGCCATATAAATAATAATAGCAACTTTAGCAATTTCCGAAGGCATTATATTGATCCCTGCAATTTCTAACCATCTTTGTGCATGATTCACTTCTTTCCCTAATGGTGTCAACACAGCGACTAATGTCATTAAAGCAACAACCATGATTGCATTGGAAAACCTTGCCCAAAGTCGGTAAGGACAATAACTGCAAAACACAAGCGCCCCTGCACCTAAAACAGACCATAGTAATACCCGCTTGAGATAATGAGCACCATCATGATTATGAATGAGAGCATAAGAATAACTTGAGCTAAATACCATAATAATACCTATCACAACCAGTAGTATAACGGATATTAGCAGCGGAATATCTATTCCTTTATTTGGCCTCATTACTTCACCGCCTTATCTCATCATTTTCTTTTGATTTGGCTGACAAGTTGCTTAAAGTGATTTCCTCGTTCTTCGTAGTCACTATACATATCCCAACTGGCACATGCCGGCGAAAGTAATACTGTGTCACCAGGACTCGCTACCTGATAGGCATATCTTACCGCTTCTTCCAAATCCCTTTTTTTAGTTACCGAATAAAAATTTTTTTCACGGCAATCTTCTACCAATTTATCAGCTGTCTCTCCATATACAACAAGCTGCTTAACTCTGTCGTCAAATCTATCAATCAATCCCCCAAAGTTACTTTTTTTGTCCATGCCACCAGCTAAAAGAATAATTGGTCTTTTCACTGACAAAACAGCCTTTTCAGTTGCATCTGGATTGGTGGCTTTTGAATCATTAATGTAAGTCACCTCATTTACGCAATCCACCATCTCTATGCGATGTTCAACACCCTTAAACTCTTCCAAAGAGTCTCTAATCGCTTTTAATGGAACTCCTGCAGACCAGGCTAACCCAATAGCTGCCATAGCATTTTCAAGGTTATGATCCCCTGGTAATAGAATCCTGTCTCGATCGATCACAATAGTGTCTTGATGCTTTTCTTTAATCAAAACTTTACCTTCTTTTAGAAAAACCCCTTCTTCTAATTCTCTTAAACGACTAAATAAAATAACTTTTGATTTCACTTCTTGTTTCGTCAACATTTTCAAGCAAGTCTCATCATCAGCATTAATAACAGCATAATCCTTTGCCGTTTGATTAGAAAAAACATCAAATTTTAATTGAGCGTATTTTTCAAAAGATTTATGCCTATTTAAGTGGTCCGGTGTTATATTAAGTACTGCTGCTGATTTTGGCCGGAATGCTTCAATCGTTTCCAGCTGAAAACTACTTACCTCCATCACGCAATGTGCCTCTTGACCAAGCTGTTCAATTTTTGAAATAGCTGCCGTTCCAATATTGCCCACTATCTCCGTTTTCATCTTCGCTCGTTTTAACATATCACCTACCAAAGCGGTAGTAGTTGTTTTTCCATTCGTTCCTGTAATAGCTAAAATGGGAGCTTGCATATGCTTATAGGCCAGCTCTATTTCACCCAGTACAGGAATTTTTTTTAGTTTAGCTTCAGAAATAATAGGAATATCTAAAGGAACTCCCGGTGATGGAATAAGCATGTCCGGTTCTCCTGCTTCTTTCAATGTTTCTGGATGTTTTCCCAAGATATACCGACAGCGGATATCTTGCAATTTTTCCAGAATAGGCGAAAGCGCTGCTTCATCTTTACAGTCATTAATAATAATATCAACCTTTTGACGGGCTAAGAATTCTACTAAAGAAACACCTGTTATCCCAAGCCCTATCACCAACACTTTTTTTCCGTCCAGATCTTTATTTAATATAGGATTCATTCTAATCATAACCTTTCTCTTGTCATTGTATGCCTAGAATACCAGCCAGGCACAGGATAATAGTCACACCCCAAAAAACGGTTACTACTCTAGTCTCCGACCATCCGCACAATTCAAAGTGGTGATGAAGTGGACTCATTCTGAAAACTCGTTTCCCTGTTGTCTTATATCCAGCAACCTGTATCATAACAGACAAGGTTTCAATAAAGAAAACCCCACCTACAATTGGCAAAAGAAGGGTCATGTTTGTAATGACAGCTAAAGCGGCGATCGCACCTCCAAGGGCAAGAGATCCAGTATCACCCATAAAGATCTTGGCAGGATATATATTGTAAACCAGAAACCCAATACAGGATCCCGAAACAGCACCAGCAAACCAAGCTAGATCCTGATACCCCATATGCCATGCTACAAGACTAAAGAATCCAGTAACAATAACAGTTATTCCCGAAGCTAACCCATCAAGTCCATCGGTTAAATTCACACTGTTTACTGTTCCTATGATAACAAAGAAAAGAAATGGAATCCATAGTATCCCCAAATCTATATACACTCTTGCATATGGAACAAATAGTTTTTCTGGCAAGATACACAAGTGATTCGCAAGGCCAATAAAAATCGTTGTAACAAAAATCTGAAGACCCATTTTTTGATAAGCTCTTAGTCCTAAAGGTCGCTTTAATACTACCTTTAAATAATCATCAATGAGTCCGATGATCGCAAAACCCAGAAAAGAAAAGAATGCCGCTTTCAATTCATAGGTTATTTCTGTTAAAATTATGACGGCAAGAATGCTAGATGGGATCATGATGAGCCCGCCCATTGTAGGTGTCCCTGCTTTAATCAGATGTGTCTGAGGGCCATCTTCCCGTATACTTTGCCCAGCCTTGACTCTTCTTAAGGCAGGTATCATCAAAGGGCCTATCATTGTTGAAAAAACAAATCCTAGCAGGATTGAAAGAATCAATGATCTTTGCAATATCAATTATTTTTCTCCTTCCTGTAATAAACGAATCATTTTTTCTAGCGCCATTTTTCTAGATGCTTTTAACAATACCACATCACCTTTTCGAATCATTTTATTAAGAATATTGGCTGCTTCCTTATAATCTTTCGTGTTATTAATCATTCGAGAATCCATTCCCTGGGCTATCGCTTCCGATGCTATCCATGAAGCAAAATCTCCGACGGTGATCAAATGGTCTATCTGTTTTTTCACCATTTCATTTCCAATTTCTTTATGGGCTGATTCTGAATGTTCTCCCAGCTCATACATATCCCCCAAAACAGCTATTCTTCGTTCAGCAGGATATTGGCTAATAAATTGTATTGCCGCTTTCATCGAGTCCGGATTGGCGTTATACGCATCATTCACCACATCCGCATGATGAAGCCGACATATTTCCATCCTCATTGCTGCTGGTTTCAAATTATTTAAACCATTTTGTATTTCTTTATTTTTCAAACCAAAGAGCAAGGCTATTTTTATTGCAAAAAGAGCATTCGTAATATTATGCATCCCAGGCTGTCTAACATAAAAAAAGAAATCACCGGTTTCATTGGTTCTAAATTTGAAACCATCCTGACCTAGGTCCTCTATATCGCAAGCATGGAATGTTGTTTTATCTTTTAGTCCCACACTTGTAATTTCATAGTCTTTTGCATGGTCATTGTATAAAACATCATAATAATCATCTTCTTTGTTGAGTAAAAGTGTTCCTTTCGAACAAAGTCCTTCTGTAATTTCTTTCTTAGCATAAGCAATATTTAACCTACTTCCCAAATTCTCCACATGAGCCATGCCTATATTGGTAACAACTGCATAATCCGGTTTTGTAATTTTGCTAAGAAGGCCAATTTCACCGGCACCAGACATACCCATTTCCAACACAGCAACCTGATGGTTATGGTCAAGACCCAGAATGCTTAAGGGCAACCCTATATGATTGTTGTAATTCCCAGGATTTTTCAACACTTGATATTTGGATGATAAAACAGCCGCTGTCATATCTTTCGTTGTTGTTTTACCATTGCTGCCAGTAATCGCAATAAAGGGTATCGAAAACTCTTCTCTATAATGGCTCGCCAAACACTCCAAAGCCTTTTGACAGTTTTCCACAGCAATTCCTATCATATTGGAAGGAATATCTTCTTTTGCATAAAGGGCGGGTTCATACAAACACGCTGTCGCCCCCTGCTTTGCAGCATCTTTTATAAAAGAGTGTCCATCCCATTGATTTCCTTTCAATGGAATAAAAAGACTTCCTTTTCGACTTTGTCTCGAATCAATAGTAACATGATTAATAAGTTTATCTTTCTCTAAGCTTCCACTGATATTACCTTCCGTATAACGGGCAATTTTGCTTATCACCATTGGCTTCATAAAACATTTTCCTCTCTAGCTGCTTCCAGCGCCACTTCATAATCATCAAAAGAAACAGTTTTACTGCCTACCGTTTGCGTTTTTTCATGACCCTTTCCCGCAATTAATATAACATCCCCTTTTTTTGCAATGGAAATCGCCCGCTTAATCGCCTCTCTTCGGTTTTCTATCTTTTCATAACTTCCATGCACTTTATTAATACCAACCTCTATTGATTGCAAAATTTCATCCGGATTTTCAGACCTTGGATTGTCTGATGTAATAATCGTATAGTCACTATATTTCCCAGAGACTTCTCCCATTTTAGGTCTCTTGCTCTTATCACGGTCTCCACCACAACCAAAAACGGTAATGACTCTTTTTTCAGAAAACCCTTTTATGGATTCCAATACATTCATTAACGCATCTGCCGTATGTGCATAGTCAATAATGATTCCAAACTCAGCAATTTCTTTAATTCTTTGAAAACGTCCGGGAACTCCTCCCATATTTTCTAATGCATCAACGATTTCCTTTGGCGACACCTCCATAATTCTAGCCGTTCCAATAGCTGCCAATGCATTGTAAACACTGAATTTACCAGCTATTGGTAAAGAAATAAAATTATTCATACCCATTCCTTGAACCTCAAAACATACGCCTCTATAGTCCATTACTATATTTGAAGCTTTAAGATCAGCCTTTCTTTCAATACCATAAGTAAAGAAAGGAACTTCAGAATGAGTAAGTTCCTCTGTCAATCTCCAACCAAAGGAATCATCGATATTAATTAGATTGGCTTTCTCCGTCATATGAAAAAGTTTTTTCTTGGACTGATAATAGTGTTCAGGAGTTGGGTGGAAATCCATATGATCTTCTGTAAGGTTCGTAAAGATACCTATTTGAAATTTGGTGGCATATACTCGTTGCAGACATAGGGAATGAGAAGAAACTTCCATGATGCATTTATTAACATGCTCTTGCACCATTTTTTTAAGCAATAATTGAAAGTCCGGAGATTCAGGTGTGGTTCTTACAGATTCAAGTTCCTGTTCACCTATCCAGTTACTTATAGTACCAATAACACCCGTTTTGCACCGCGCTTGCTCAAAGATATTTTTCAGCATATACGTAACAGTTGTTTTTCCATTAGTTCCTGTAACCCCTATCATATCAAGTTCAGAGGAAGGATTTCCATAAAAAGCAGCCGCAATGACGGCCATTGCTTTACGAGAATCGTTCACACGGATCATCGTAACACCTTGAACCTTCGGCACCGCTTTCTCTACCACTAGTGCAATTGCTCCTTTTCGAATAGCTTCATTAGCAAACTGGTGTCCATCCGTTTCCATTCCTGAAATACAAATAAATAAGGAACCGGGCACCACTTTTCTGGAATCATAAGCAATATGTGTTATTTCTTCTTCATGGCTTTGTTGCAATATTTCAAACTCTATATTAAAAAGCATATCTTGCAATCTCATATTTGCCTCCTCATAACCTATAGCTTTTTTATCAGATAAAACAACCTTCATCATTATAATTTTTTTTTAGCTAAATTACCAGTTTAAAAGAATTATTCTGGTGCAAAACGAACATTTATCAGCGATCCCGGTTCTAAAAAAGTGCCGGGTGAGGGGCTTTGCTCTATCGCTAACCCACTGCCAGTAATTTTTAGCTGCAAGTCTCTATTTCCAATTATCGTATTGACCTCGCGAATGGTTTTCCCTCTCAAGTCAGGAACCAGAACAAGGCCGCTTTCATTCGCTTCATGACCTGTATATACAATAATATTAGAATTGTTCGGTACCTTTGTGCCAGGCTTAGGAAATAAGTCGATCACAACCGCATCATCACCAAGTGTTGATGCGGTTTCCAGATTCATTTCCAAACCGTGTTCCTGTAATAAGTTCCTGGCCTCGCGAACGGTAAGGTCGCGAATTTCTGGAACAATAATATCTTTACGATGATCTTCATCCCTATGAGAGACTGGTTTGTAATCCAAGTACCTCAATGTTTCTCTGAAAATTTCTCCAGCAACAGGCGATGCCACTTCTCCACCAAAATAATCTCCAGCACTTGGCTCATCAATCAACACCAGCAAAGCTATCTCAGGCTCCTCTACAGGAAAAAAACCAAAGAAAGAAGATACATATTTTCCTGGGGCATATCCGCCATCCACAATTTTTTGTGCCGTCCCTGTTTTTCCACCAAACTGATACCCAGGTACATGAGCAAGCGAATCTTCTGAAATAGCATAATCTAAAATGTACCTCATCTCATCAGACGTTTTCTCTGAGATTACCTGTCTAATAATGGTTGGTTCAAAAAACTCCTCTAGCTCGCCCTGTTCCGATCGGGTACCTCGAACCAGCTTTGGTTCTAAAAGGTATCCTCCATTAATGGTTGCCACCCCCGAAGTCAGCATTCTTATAGGTGTAACCGATATCCCTTGACCAAAGCTGGTTGTAGCAAGTTCAACAGGGCCTACGTTAGTTTCCCGATGCATCAATGAATTGATTTCTCCAGGATAATCTATTCCGGTCAGTTCATTAAAACCAAAAGAATACAAATACTGATACATTTTCTCTTTGCCTAGCGCCTGTACCAGTTTCACAAAAACAGGGTTATCAGAATTCTTCACAGCTTCTTTTAGAGACTGATCGCCAAATGGATTGTACCACCGCCAAGATCTAATAGTTGTTCCGCTTACCTCTATCCGCCCCTCTGAATAAAAATTGGTATATGGAGTTGCTATGTTTTCTTCTAAACTTGCTGCCGTTGTAATAACCTTAAAGACAGACCCCGGTTCATACACTTCTTGAAAAACCGGATTTCGCCACATTTCAAACCAAGAATTCATTCTTTCTTCAGAGCTCAACTCTTTTAACGCATCTCTTTTTTCTGGATCCAGCGATTCTCTGGGCGTGTTAGGATCATAATCAGGTTTCGCAGCCAAGGAAAGAATTTCACCCGTATTTACATCCATCATAATCGCTATTACTCTCTTCGCCTTATTTTCCTCCAAAGCCTTAACAACCGCTCTTTCTGTATAGTGTTGAATTACTTCATCGATAGTCAGGATAATATCTTTCCCATTAGATGGTGGATAATGTGTTTCCATATAAAAAGGTAGTTGTCTTCTCGCTCCGTCCAAGTGAAGAATGGAGCGCCCAGAACTACCTGAAAGTTCTTTTTCATAGCGTTGCTCAATACCCGCAATTCCCATTCCGTCATCTGTTGTATGACCTAAAATATAAGCCGCAAAGTTTCCATAAGGGTAATTGCGTTCATTATCATCAACAAACCAAATGCCTCGAATTTTATGTTCTGCGATTTCTTTTCTGACATCATCATTAACCCTTCTTGCAACACTGACCAAGGTGCTGTTTTCCCTCGTTATTGTTGATAAAATTTCTTCTTCATCTAATTCGAGAGCCTCGGCCAATACTCGCGCTGTTTCTTCCGGATCATTTATAATCATTGGATTTGCCCAGATTCTACTTTTAACAGTTGTCAAAGCCAGCTCTTTTCCATTTCTATCATAGATGGTTCCTCTTTTGGATGGCACAACAAAATCACTGGTATGTTGTTGATTTGCCATTGACTGGTAATGCTCACCTTCAACAATTTGAAGCCAACCAAGTCTAACAATCAAAACAAACAGTGCCAGTGACACAAGGATATGTACTATGAAAATTCTTTTTCGACATCCATTAATTGAAGCATTCAAGCTAACGCACCTCCCGTAGAAAGTATACCATTTTAGATGCGTAAAATGCCCGCAAATTTATGAATTATTTTTTCTATCGGCTGAGGCAAGGTTCCATTGTGTTCTTCTTCAGTACAATGCGTTTCTATTCTTTGAGACACTTGATTCACTCTATCCGGATCCACACTGATATAAATAAGTTGATCTTTATCAGGGTATTTCATTGATAGCCTTGTCTTCGCTTCCGCTTCAACCCATTCTAACCTGGAAGCTCTTTCTATCTCAACCATTAATTGTTCCCTTTGATTTTGAAGTTGTTCCGTCTTTTTCTCCAAAGTTGTCACCGCATGTCTGGTGCTAGTAATGTCAGCATATCGGCCCACCAGAAATAAGTTTAGTGCTAAGACAGCACCTAAGCAAGCCATTAGAACAACCAACTCTAGCGCATATTTTTTCTTTTCTGCCTTCTTTTTTTTGTTCTGCTTACCTTTTTTTTCCTTCGTAGCCGGTATTTCATACGGGTATTCATAAGGTAACTGCTGGGCTGCATGCATGTTTTACACCCCTTTCAAAATCATATTTTTTCAGCTACTCTCAGTTTTGCACTTCTCGCACGTGGGTTATGTGCTAATTCGCCCTCTCCAGATACAATTGGTTTTCTTGTTATTATTTTAATTTGTTGTTTTTGCTGGCATTTGCATTCCGGGAATTCCACAGGACAAACACAATCCTTTTGAAATTCTTTGTAAGCACTTTTAACCATTCGATCTTCTAAGGAATGAAAGGAAATGACACACAACCTGCCTCCTGGCTTTAAATGATCTATCGCTGTCATTAATAGTGACTTTATCTGCTGTAGTTCTTGATTAACTTCCATTCTTATCGCTTGAAAAGTTCTTTTTGCCGGATGTGGCCCCTCTCTTCTAGCTTTTGCAGGAATTGCATTTTTAATGATCTCCACAAGTTCAAAACTTGTTTCAACAGGAGCCCTTTGTCTACTTTCAACGATAAAGGAAGCAACACGTTTTGCCCACTTTTCTTCTCCATACTCTTTTATAATTTGATGTAGCTTCTCTTCCGAGTATTGGTTAACGACATCGCTTGCATTAAAGGATTGTCTTTGATCCATCCTCATATCAAGCGATGCGTTCTGCATATACGAAAAACCTCTGGATCCTTCATCTAACTGAAAAGATGATACTCCTAAATCCAGAAGTATGCCATCTACCAAGGGTTCCGACAACTCATTAAGAATATGTTTTATGTTGGCAAATTCATCATGGATAATCTCATACCGACAAGAAAGATTTAAACCCTTCATTTTTTTAGACGCTTCTTGTATGGCCACTTCATCCCGGTCAATGCCTATTATAAGACCTTCTTCTCCCAACTGCTGTGCAATGGCACTTGTGTGACCTGCACCACCTAAGGTTCCATCTACATAAATTCCAGAAGGTTTTATGTTTAAGTATTGCAAAGATTCTGATAGTAATACAGATTCGTGATTTAAGCTCACCCTGCATGCCCCCTCGTCATTCATCGCTTCAACCGATCAAATTCCTAACTCTTGCATCTTGCTGGCAATTTCATCATAACTCAGATTTTCATCGCTATTATATTCCTGCCAGATAGGTTGACTCCAAATTTCTACCCGAGTCCCTACCCCTATTACCATTACTTCTTTTTCTAGTTTTGCATGATCTCTAAGATTAGCAGGTAAGCGGATTCTCCCTTGGTTATCCAATTCACATTCTGTAGCTCCCGAGAAAAAAAACCGCACAAAAGCCCTCGCATTTTGATTCGTTAATGGCAACTGCTTCAATTTGCTTTCCAATGTTTTCCATTCATTCATTGGATAAACAAATAGAGACTGATCCAATCCTTTCGTAGCAATGAAAGATTCTCCTAACTCTTCACGAAAACGAGCAGGCATGCTGAGTCTACCTTTTGTATCAATCGTGTGTGCATATTCTCCGATAAACATTGGCAACCCACTTCCCTTGCTACTGTGGATTTTCTTTCCACTTTATACCACTTTATACCACTTTCATGAAATATTCAACCGTTTTCGGATTTATTTCCAAATAAATAATCAAATCTTTCCAGCAAAATGAAGGCTTTGAGGCTTATTGCCTACGAACTCATGTTCTTCTAAAACGTTCGTTCGTTTTTTGTTCAAAAAAACTCCTGCCTTAACAGCAGAAGTTTCTTTTTATTTCACTATCTTGTTATTATTTCTTAAAAGTATTTTTTCTCCGCATTACTTTAATAGCGACTGTTCCACCTAAAATCATGAGCATCGAAATGAGTTGCGCTGTTCTGAGAGGGCCAATCATTAGACTATCTGTTCTTAACCCCTCAATAAAAAACCTACCTATAGAATAGAGTATTAAGTAGAGAAAGAAAACTTCTCCATCACTCTTTTTTTTCGGCGAATATCGTATTAAATAGACCATGACCATTACATTCCAAAGAGATTCATATAAAAAGGTAGGATGAACCAGCTCTCCGTTTACCGTGATTGCCCATGGCAAATTCGTTGGTCCACCATGAGCTTCTTGATTAAAATAGTTTCCCCACCTGCCTATAGCTTGTCCTAAGATAAATCCAGGCGCCGCAATATCCGCCATTTTCCAAAAGGGAATTTCTTTTTTTATGCAAACAAAATAACCAACCACAAATCCCACAATAATACCACCATGAATCGCCAGTCCGCCTTCTCTAAACTGTAAGATCCTCGTTAAATCTCCGCCATAATAATCCCAATTAAATAACACATAGTATATTCTTGCTCCCAAAACACCAAAAGGGATTGCCCAAATCGCGATGTCAAAGATGACATCCTCATGAAAACCTTGATCTTGTGCACGCTTTTGAGTTAACCAGACTCCCGCTAACATTCCCATCGCAACGGCAATGCCATACCATGCTACTTCAATTCCAAAAATTGTAAACGCAATAGGATCCACCTTTCCACCTCCATTTTCTCCATTTTTCGATACTGCTACGGCCAAGAATTCTGTTTATGATCTGATCATCTTAGCATATATTACCCAAAAAACACAAGAAAAGTCGCAACAATTGTAATGATATTGATGCGACTTTTACACCAGCCGTTGAAATGGCTTATTCAGCAATAATCTCTACTAATTGATTATTAATTACACCTGCACCATTTCCTTCTTCCATGTCGACATGCATTTCTAACGCATAGTTTTCGTTCACTCTTACTAGCACATTTTCAAAAACAACGCTTCGTTCTCCACCCGTTCTGACCTTGACGGTATCTTTGTCTTTCAGGTTTAGCTTTTCTGCGTCTC
Source organism: Tindallia californiensis (assembly GCF_900107405.1). Taxonomy (NCBI): domain Bacteria; kingdom Bacillati; phylum Bacillota; class Clostridia; order Peptostreptococcales; family Tindalliaceae; genus Tindallia; species Tindallia californiensis. The sequence continues at coordinate 77,569 of NZ_FNPV01000002.1, forward strand.
CCGGTGTCATATGGATATGTCGAGCCGCTGCTATCACACCTTCGTCCAACACTGCTTCACCTTTAGGCCCGATAATTTTAACTCCCGGTGATTCAGTAAGATCTCCAGAGTCTCTGACAGGTGGCTTCACACCAAGAACAAAGCTATCCGCAAATGATATTTCTATTTGCGTCTTGCTACGGGTCGGCCCAAGCACGCGCACTCCTTTAATACTCCCTTTAGGTCCTACTAAATCCACTTTTTCCTCTGCAGCGTACTGTCCCGGCTGCTTTAGATCTTTTAATTTAGTCAATTCGTATCCTTCACCAAATAAAACCTCTAAGTCTTCTTTGCTTACATGTAAATGCCTATTTGATAATGCAATGGGCACTTGCATCGCCATATAAAAAACCTCCCTAAATCATTTTTGATAAACTATTCACACATCACCATAGCAATCATTATACATCATTATAATAATCATTGATAGAAAAATCAAGGTTGAGACAGTTATTCTTCAACAGTCGCAATATACGGAAGATTTCTATATTTTTCAGCATAATCAATTCCATATCCCACAATAAAACGATCCGGTATTTCAAACCCTACATAATCAATATGAAGGTCGCATTTTCTTCTGGAGGGCTTGTCTAGCAAGGTGCATATTCTTAAAGAATCTACTTTTCTTCTTTTTAGAATATCTGTTAAGTATTGTAGGGTCAAACCCGTATCCACAATATCTTCAATAATCAACACATGCCTTCCTTTTATATCAGCATCAAGATCTTTCAGTATTCTTACAACACCCGAACTTTCTGTTGAAGCTCCATAACTGGAAACAGCCATAAAATCAATTTCTAGAGGGAGGTCAATTTTTCTGATTAAATCTCCCATAAAAATATTGGCACCTTTCAAAACACCAACTACCAACAAATCATCCTCCTGCCGATAATCTGCTTTGATTTGCTGTGCAAGCTCTATTACTTTTTTTTCTATTACTTCCTCGCTCAATAAAACACCGTCAATTTTTTTATCCATATGTTTTTTCTCCTTTCCGCGTCAGCCTACGAAGTGGTTTGATTTTTTTCAAATACTACATAATTCAAGTCTGTCTCTAAAAAGCGAGCCATGGCATATAATACATCCGATAGCCGGTTAATATATTTCATCAGAAGTTCACTGACATCTTCTTCTCGACTAAGCCTCAAAACTCTTCTTTCAGCTCTTCTGCAAATCGTTCTTGCAACATGCAAGCTTGCCGAGGCTTTACTGCTTCCAGGAACAATAAACGCATCCATTTTATCAATTTTTTCCAGGTATTGATCAATGATTTTTTCAAGATCATCAATATGCTTTTGCTCAATCTTTTCAGGAAATAATTCTCTGTCTGTTGTGGCCAGTTCACCTGCTACATCAAATAACTCTCTTTGAATGCGAAGCAATATCATTGAAATTTCATTATCCTCAATAAAATGTCTCGCAAATCCTATATAGCTGTTTAACTCATCAATGGTTCCATAACTTTCAACTCTAACTTCATCTTTTTTTACTCTTTTGCCATCATAAAGACTTGTTTCACCTTTATCACCGGTTTTCGTATATATTTTCATGAATAATCCTCCTGTCTTTTTAATATCCGTTTCATTTTTCTTTTTATCATGTTATGATGATTGGTAACAGAAGATGAGGTGTTATAATGAACTATCAGCAAATATCAAATGCTTTAGCCAAAAGCCGTGCTAGAGGTTATGATCATAGTGCCATGTTCGCCGTCATGTTGCCTCTTATCCACATCGATAATAAATTGCATATCCTTTTCGAGGTTCGCTCCTTTGATTTAGAAAGCCAACCTGGTGAGATATGTTTCCCTGGCGGAAAAATGGAGGATGGCGAACACCCTTCCAATACAGCTCTGCGAGAGACAATGGAAGAACTTAATATTTCTCAAAATCAAATTAAAATCATCGGCGAACTTCCTCCTTATACAACGCCTTTTCAATTTTCAATTTTTCCATATTGCGGTGTATTGCAGCATGTTTCTTTTGAAGATATTAATTATTCCACCGATGAAGTTCATTCCATTTTCACCGTCCCACTCTCCTATTTTGCTACTCAAAAACCCGAAGAGTATACCTTAACCTTTGAGATGAAAATGGATGATCAGTTTCCCTATCATGCCATTCCTAACGGAAAAAAATATGGATGGCGAACAGGAACTTATAAAGTTCTTTTTTATTATTATCAGCACCATGTCATTTGGGGCATGACAGCTAAAATGTTGCACTATTTTTTAGAGAGTACAAAACAGCATATCGATCTTTCTAAGATTTAGCCTTCCTTCAGAAGGCTAAATCTTAAGCGTCCACAAGCTTCCCCAGAACTGTCTTTTTACTTGAAGTGACTAAAGTCAGAGTAACTAACATCATACCCTTCAAAATCCACCCTCTTCATATCAATATCGGGAGGGTATATGATTCCTCTCATTGATTTTTTTATTCCAAGCATTTTTTTCCACCCTGTTTGCTTTATAAGCTGACGCCATTCCAGTCCTTTAACACCTGAAAAATCACTGCCACCAATTTCTCTTCCAGCAAAATCAGCTCCCGACATATCCATTCCATTCGGATAAATAATGCCTCTCAAATCTTTTCCCGCTACTTTGATGTGATCCCATTCCAGCTTTTCCACTCGACTGAAATCAGAAAAACGCAAGTCAATTCCGGTGAAGTCTGCATTTTCGATGTCAAAATCTTCAGGAAACACGATTCCCGCTAAATACCTGGCATCTTTTATGTGTTTCCATCTTAAGCCTTTCACTTGACTAAAATCATTTCCACTAAAGTTTTTTCCTTCAGACTCTATCGATGCAGGATCAAAAGTAGAAGGAAAGATAATGCCACTGGCATCTTCCGCCCACATAATATCTTCCCAAGATAGTTCTTGCACCAAACTGAAATCACTTCTGCTAATATCTTTCCCAGTAAAATCAGCGGATTTCACATCAAAGCTTTCCGGATATTTGATACCACTATGTTCCGCCGCATCCTTCATCTGTATCCAATCTAAAGAACTAACATTCCTGAAATCACAGTCTGTCAAATCCCTCGGCTTTCCCATCCTATCTTCATTGAAATCAGCATTTTCTATATCGAAGGTTTCCGGAAATATGATTCGAAATAAAAACTCAGTCTTAGCCATTTGGTTCCATTTTAATTTCCTTACATGACTCAAATCACTTCCACTAATGTTTTTATCATTAAAATCAGCCTTCTCTATATCAAATGTCTCAGGATAAACAAGATCCGTCAATCCCCAAACCGCTTCTAAATGTTTCCATCTTAAGTGCTCTACTTTAGAAAAATCACTACCAGCAATAAAACGTCCATCCCAATCTAAGTTTTCAATCTGAAACTTTTTGGGATAACGAATACCCCAGATCTCAGTGGCCGTTCTCATCATTTCCCATGATAAATAACCCACTCTACTAAAATCACTTTTCGAAATATCTCGTTTAGTAAAATCGGCATTTTCGATATCGAACGGAGGCGGGTAGAGGATACCTCCTATATTTTCAGCTGTTTCAATATGTTTCCATTTTAGAGAATGTACTCTACTGAAATCACTTCCATGAAGATAACTTTCATAAGTGCTTCTCCCCAGATGCCTCCCAGCAAAATCCACTTCATCCATATCAAGACATGCAGGAAAAATAATTCCGTAGGTTTTGGACGCTTTCATTAAATGGTTCCAGTTAATATTCGATTTCATACTTTCTCTTCCTTATGATTTTTTGGAAAACAATGACCTTTCCCTGTAAAATCATCACACAGTTTATAGTTACCACCTTCAATATGAATAGTAGCTCCTTGAACAAGACTATAGGCTATTTTTTTTCTTGCATCATTATAAATACGCTGAAAAGTTGAACGAGCGACTCCCATCACTTCAGCACTTGTTTCTTGACCAAGATTTTCATAATCCATCAAACGAATACTTTCAAACTCCTCTATGCTCATGTCAACTCGATTCATTGCCTCTGAACATTGTTCCACCGGTCCAAAGGCTTTTATCGATGGAACAAAACAAACGATGCGCTCTTTTTTAGGCCTAGCCATTTTTTCTCCTCCTCACTTTTAGCTCTATTTTACAGTATATCCAATTATTTTTGTTTAAGTCAAATAAAAGCAATTTTTCTATATTTTATTTAAGTATTTTTTGATTTTCAAATAATTTCTATATTAAAATCTTATCTTAATACATTAAAAATCATTTTATTTATACATCTTGAGAATAGAAAAAAACCGGCTTAAAAAAACCGGATTTTATACATTCTTCTGTCTTTGACTTCTTTCTCGTTGAACTTTTTGCAAAATTCTTTTTCTTAGTCGAATCGTTTGAGGAGTAACTTCAACCAGCTCATCGTCTGTAATAAACTCTAACGACTGCTCCAGAGACATCCGAACAGGAGGAACCAGCTTAAGTGCATCATCGGCACCTGAAGATCTTATGTTTGTCATTTGTTTTTTCTTGCATACATTAACCGTTATGTCTTCTAATCTCGAACTTTCACCCACTACCATGCCTTCATAAACATCCATCCCTGGCTCTATAAAGATAACGCCTCTTTCCTGTGCATTGTAAATTCCATAAGCTACCGCCTGACCTGATTCATGTGCTATTAAAGAACCTCTGTTTCTTCCTCTTATTTCACCCTTATAGGCTTCATAGCCATCAAATAGATGGTGAAAAGTCCCATAGCCTTTTGTATCTGTCAAAAATTCTGAGCGATATCCAATAAGGCCTCTGGCCGGTATTCGAAACTCAAGTTTGGTTGTGCCTGTCCCCGAGGGAATCATATTGATCATTTCTGCTTTTCTTTGTCCCAGTTTCTCTATCACACTGCTCATATGTGTTTCAGGAACATCGACATAAAGCATCTCCATCGGCTCCATTAAACCATTTTCCGTTTTTTTCATAATAACTTCAGGTCTGGATACAGCAAATTCATAGCCTTCACGACGCATAGTTTCGATCAGAATCGAAATGTGAAGCTCTCCACGCCCTAATATACGGAAACATTCTGTGGTAACTACCTCCATTTTCATCGCCACATTGGACAGCATTTCTCTTTCCAGTCGGTCTTTAAGGTGTCTGCTGGTAACAAACTTTCCTTCCTTTCCGGCAAAAGGACTGTCATTCACCATGAAATTCATGGAGATGGTCGGCTCATCAATAGCAATAAAAGGCAATGCTTCGACTTTCTCCGGTGAACAAATGGTATCTCCTATACTAATTTCTTCAATACCTGAAACCGATACAATTTCTCCTACAAAAGCTTCGTCTGCCTCTGTGCGTTTAAGACCTTGAAACATAAATAAATTATTAATCTTTACATTTATTTCTTCTTTGTCTGTCGTTACCAGAACAGCCTGTTGTCCCTTTGTCAGCCTACCGCGTACTATTCTCCCTATTCCTATTTTGCCTGTATATTTATCATAATCTATATTTGAAATCAATAGCTGCAAACCATCTTCCGCATCGCCTTCAGGACTTGGAATCTCCTGAACAATCGCTTCAAAAAGAGGCTTCATATCTTTCTTCTCCTCTTCCATTGTTCTCGTTGCGATACCAGCTTTTGCTGATGCATAAACAACAGGAAATTCCAATTGATCTTCGTCAGCTCCCAATTCAATGAAAAGATCTAATACTTCGTCTACTACTTCTTCTACCCTAGCCTCCGGACGATCAATCTTGTTGATCACTACGATAGGCTTCAGTTTCTGTCCTAATGCTTTCTTTAGTACAAATCGAGTCTGAGGCATTGGTCCTTCAGCTGCATCTACAAGCAACAAGACCCCATCCACCATTTTCATTATTCTTTCTACCTCGCCACCAAAGTCAGCATGACCGGGTGTATCAACAATATTGATACGTATATCATCATATTGAATGGCGGTGTTTTTTGATAAAATAGTAATGCCACGTTCGCGCTCGATATCACTGGAGTCCATTACCCGCTCATCAATATTTTCGTGCTTTCTAAAAGTTCCACTTTGTCTCAATAGCTGATCCACCAAAGTTGTTTTCCCGTGATCAACATGGGCTATAATAGCAACATTTCTTAAGTCTTCTCTAACCATAACTCGTTCCTTCTTTCTTTTTTACCAAATTTCGGAGTACCCGATTCATACGACATTTCATTATATCATAAAAAGCCTGCTTTAAAGCAGACTTTTTAGTAGAGTATTCTATAAAAAATAATTATCACCTTTTTATTGCCTATGTTACCATTATACTTCCGCTTCCGCTAAAGCTTTTCTAACCCTAGTTTTTTCATCTTCAGTCAAGAGTTGCATTGGCTTTCTTGGCATTCCCCCTTGATATCCTTTCAAGTCCATTGCATATTTCAGAGCCGGAACACCGATGCCTGCTGTCACAAGCGTATTAATTCGAATTATCTTTTGTTGCTGCTCCAGAGCTTTAACCATTTCACCTTCATTAAATAATTGATAAATTTCACAACACTTTTCCGCTAAAACATTCGACAAAGCCAAGGTCGCCCCTTTCGCCCCTATTGCAAGGGCAGGCAACAGATAACTGGCACTTCCAGCAAATACAGAAAAATCTTTTTCTGTCTCCCCAACGATTTGAGATAACTGGACAATGTTTCCGGCTGTATCTTTAATCCCCAGAATATTGGGGTGACAAGAAAGTTTGACAACCAGCGATGCCGGCATATTAATCCCTGTGTTACCCGGCATATTATATAACATAATCGGCATTGGTGAGTAGTCAGCAATATCAACAAAGAATTGATATAGTGCCTCCTCTTTCATGCTGCTTTTATAGTAATGTGGCGGCAATACTAACAAAGCAGATGGTTCAAAGGGTTGAATCTTATCAATAAATCGTTTCATTTGAAAAACAGACTCATGACTCGCACCAACAATCACCTTTTGCTTTTCCGCTTTTTCTTTGAGAACAAAGGTAGATATATCCAGTTTTTCTCTTTCTGTAAGATAGGGAAACTCACCGTTCGACCCTAACACCACCAATCCTTCTAAAGGCGTATCCGCTAATTTGCTTAGATTAACCAATAATTTCTGATAATCAATCTCTTCCTTTTCATCAAAGGGTGTTACAATGGGAGTGTAAATACCCCTGAACATACACGTAAGCCTCCTATCATTTGCTATTTATATTCAGATTCACCAACGGTACACCATCATCATACCACCTTTTCTTTTGTTAATGAACTCTTTATCCAAAAATATTTTTTATTCGCAATTGCTCTTCAAATTCACAATGATGATATAAACAATCCTTTATTCATAGTGATTTACCTTTTTCTCCACCTGCTTTATATCTATCGCTTTTGCACCGCGATCAATGGCAATCATTCCAGTTTTAACAACTTCTTTCACTCCAAAGTCACGTAGCATTTCTATTAGTGCTTCTACTTTTTTTATGTCCCCTGTTGCCTCAACAGTGACAGAAGTTTTGGTAATATCAACAATTTTTTGACGAAAAATATTTACTATTTCTACTATTTCGTTCCGAGTTGCTGGTGATGCATGTACCTTTATAAGGATTAGCTCTCTGGCAACACAATCATCCCCAATGTTCGATACTTTAATAACATCAATTAATTTGTTCAATTGTTTTGATAATTGTTCAACTAGATATTCGTCGCCAGTTACTGCAATAGTGATACGCGAAATATCCGGATGATCTGTTGTGCCAACAGCTAAGCTATCAATATTAAATCCTCGCCGCCCAAACAATCCAGCAACTTTAGACAAAACACCCGGTCTGTTTTCCACAAGGATCGCTAGTACATGTTTCATCTTAAACAACCTCCTTCCTTCGGAATTACATTTGCTGAATCACAAATTTGAAATTCCATTACGAATGATCCTTCTTCCGATAACAACTCTTTAATGCTTTCTTCTATTTCATCCGGTTTATTTACTCTTTTTGCCTTAAATCCATAGGCTTTCGCCAGTTGACAAAAGTCCGGATTTCCTTTCATCGCTACTTGATTATATCTTTCCTCGCAGTAATGCTGTTGAAGCTCACGAACCATGCCTAAACAACTATTATTTAAGATAATAATTTTTATCGTCAATCCCTCCTGCACTGCCGTCGCCATTTCCGTTAAGTTCATTTGAAAACTTCCGTCACCTGTTACCAGCACCACTTCTTGATCTTGTTTTCCTAGCTTCGCACCTATCGCCGCCGGTAGTCCGTAACCCATGGTACCAAGGCCACCTGATGTTAGAAAAGTTCGAGGTTTTTCAAAGGCGTAATATCTCCCAACCCATAACTGGTGTTGTCCAACATCAGTTGCAATGATAGTGTTTTTATTCGCCTGATCCGAAAGACTTTTAATAATAACCATGGGGTTTAAACCCTCTACTTTTTCTCCTACACCATTGATCACCTGTTTCCATTCTTCACTCTGCTGACACCACGTTGGATTGTTTTTACTGAAATCTTTTTTCAGCATATCTTTAAGTACCTGCTTTAACTCTCCTACAATCGGGATATCTATTAAGATATTTTTACCAATTTCAGCCGGATCCACATCAATGTGTATTACTTGAGCACGTTTCGCAAATTCTTCTGTTTTTCCAGTAGAACGATCAGCCATTCTTGCCCCCATAACAATCAGAAGATCTGCTTCCTCAATCGCTTTTTTAGCCGCAAACACACCATGATCACCACCCAACATCCCTAAGTATAACCGATGACTGGCAGGAAACGCACTAATGCCCATCATGGTTGTCGCTACTGGTGCATCAATTCTTTCAGCCAGTTCTATTATTTCCTCCTTAACATCACTCATAACACCACCGCCACCAACAATAATCATTGGTTTATCACTACTCATGATCGCTTCTACCGCTTTTTTTATTTGCCGAGGATGTCCTTTATAAGTTGGTTTATATCCTAACAGATTTGCTTTTTCTGGATACAGAAAATCTAACTCTGCCATTTGGATGTCTTTTGGAATATCAATTAATACAGGGCCCGGCCTTCCTGTAGTCGCAATATGAAAAGCTTCTTTCAGTATTCTTGGTAAGTCTTCTACTTTTTTTACTAAATAATTATTTTTGGTAAACGGGTCTGTTGCTCCTGTAATATCCACCTCTTGAAACACATCATGGCCAATAACATTCGTTGAAACCTGACCTGTTATAGCAACCATAGGAATGGAATCCATATATGCCGTAGCAATCCCCGTAATTAAATTAGTAGCTCCTGGCCCTGATGTCGAAAGACATACCCCTACCTTTCCTGTAACGCGACTATAACCGCTGGCCGCATGCGCAGCTCCTTGTTCATGTCGAACTAAGACATGTTTTAATGTTGATGTATTCAACTCATCATAAACCGGCAAAATTGCTCCTCCCGGATATCCAAATATATATTCCACACCTTCTTTTTCAAGTGCTTTTATCACAGCCTTAGCACCAGTTATCTTCATTTTTAACCCTCCTCATATTAATAAAAATAAAAAACCTCCTCATCCATATCTCAGGACGAAAAGGCTTTTTCGCGGTACCACCTGTATTCATTTGCGCTTTACAGCGCAAATCTCAACGAGTATTAACTCTAGCTTTTTATCGGAAGCAACCGGCAGCCCTACTATTTTTTCAGGTCTGCGCCTCCGGAGTGAGCGTATTATTAACCAGTTTATCGGTTCGCAGCACCCACCGACTCTCTGAAAAAACATAGTTAACGTTTATCTCCATCATTGGCTAATATTATATTTTATAAGATTCAGAAATTTATTAAAATATACAATAACAGGTTTTCCCAAGGATGTCAATAGATAAGAGCAAATAAATCAGAATATTCTCTCCTTCAAAAAGAAAAACCCCGAAACAATTAAGTTTCAAGGGGTTCAGAACCTACAGGAGCGAGTTAAATCTATAAGCCGAGTTCTGTATTCGATAGTCATCTATCTAGACCTATTGTTACCAATAGGCTCAAGCAACCTACCACGGGACACGACGGGCAATCGCTACCTTATCCCTACTTGGTCTTGCTCCGGATGGGGTTTACATAGCCAGCCAGTCACCTGACCGCTGGTGAGCTCTTACCTCACCTTTCCACCCTTACTCAACATCAAAGCAATCTCTAAAAGACAGCCTTTAGTTATTGAGCGGTATATCTCTGTTGCACTTTCCTTAGAGTCACCTCTACTGGGAGCTACCCAGCACCCTGCCCTGCGGAGCTCGGACTTTCCTCGTCATCTTATAAAAGATGCCGCGACTATCTGACTTACTCGCTCATTACTAGTTTCCTTAACTACATTTTATCATTCTTCTATTTTTCTGTCAAAAGTGGTTGGCTAAGACTTATTTAGTTATTAGCAGCTTTTTTTGTGTTGTCGCTCCTAGTACCTCTATGTCTAAACCGCATATTTCCGCTTGATTTTGAAGGATTTTTTTCATTAATGGCACAAAAGTGATTTCTGATTCAAAATGACCAATATCAAAAAGATGAATCCCTTGTTCATGAGCATACTGTGCATCATGATATTTAATATCACCTGTTACCAAACAATCACAACCTTTAGCTATCGCCGATCCAATAGCACTTGCTCCACTCCCTGTCAGTATGCCAACACGACTAATAGATTCCGACAAACCTGGCGTCCATCGAAGAAAAGGTATTTGGAATGCTTGTTTAAGTTTTTCGATAAACATCTCCGGAGACATCGCTGACGATAGGTCTCCCACTCTACCAATGCCGTTTTTTTCTCCTTGATTATTGAGTGGATAAAGATCATAAGCAACTTCTTCATAAGGGTGGGCTTCCGTCATTTTTTGTATAATTTGAGTCCTGATAGAAACAGGAAGAATCGTTTCCAGTCTTACTTCTTCTACATTTTCTATTTTGTTCGTCCTTCCTATGAAAGGATTAGTCCCTTCCAAAGGCATAAAAGTTCCAGTACCCTCTAGGTAGTAGCCACAATGGCTATACTCTCCAATATGTCCGGCGCCCGCATTCATAATTGCATCCGAGACTTGCTGAACATGCTCCGAAGGAATAAAAACTACCAGCTTTTCTAATAATTCAGTGTCTGTTTCTTCCAATATTTTTACATTTTGAAGTTCTAACAAATCCGATGCCCAGTCATTCAGTCCGTCTTTCGCAATGTCCATATTCGTATGAGCAGCGTAAACATTAATATCGTGTTTTATGATCCGTGCGATCATATCACCCTTCACTTCGTCTGTTCTGATGGCCTTGAGCGGATCAAAGATAAAGGGATGGTGCGTAATAATCAATTGAGCTTTCTGACGGATTGCCTCATCTAGCGTCTCAGAAGTTATGTCCAGTGTGGTAAGCGTTTTTTCCACCCTGCTATCCATTGATCCAATTTGCAAGCCAACTTTGTCCCATTTCATAGCTAACTTAGCAGAAACTTTACCTTCCAACGCATCAATAACTTCCCTCACTGTTGTAGCCATTTTACCACCTCTTTCAACTCATTAATGATTTCTTGGCATTTTTGAATGTGCATTTTATCTGGATTCGCACTCTTTGATAGTCCAGCTTGCTTCTTTTGATACCTTTGAAGTTGTTCCTTCACAAATTCCGTCATCAATTCTGGAGAGTTATCTTTCCAATAAAGGCCTATGAGGGATTCTAAAGGACTAATGGTAACGGGTTTTAACTCTTGATAAGTCACTTTAAGAATATGGTAAAAATGATTTTTTTCTTTTACCATTTGATCCGAAAGTATCTGGTATCCATTCATTAACAGAAATCTCCTAACTTCTGGTACCGCCTGCATAGGTTGCAAAATCAAGTATTCGGCTTTTTTCGCAACAGAGGACGCCGATTGAAGCAATGAGTTAATCAATATTCCACCCATCCCAGCAATGACAATAACTGGCGCTTCTGTCGGAGCTAACACAAGAAGTCCATCTCCTAGCCTAAAATCTATACGCTCTGTAAATCCATAGTTTTCAGCTGTTTTTTTCGCTTTATCCAAAGGGTCTTGATTAACATCCGAAAGGATTGCTCGCGAAACAATCCCTCGCTGTAACAAATACACCGGTAATAATCCATGATCCGTTCCAATATCCGCAACAACAGATACTGGTTCAATACTATTTGCAATGGCTTTTAACCTATCAGGAAGGTTGATCATCACTTCTGCACGTCCTTTTTATTGAAAGAAAACCGCCAAGGGCGGTCTTCTTTATTCTAGATAATCTTTAAGTTTTTTACTTCTGCTTGGATGTCTTAACTTCCTTAAGGCTTTCGCTTCAATTTGGCGGATACGCTCTCTGGTTACTTGGAATTTCTTTCCCACTTCTTCCAAGGTTCTGGCTCTACCATCATCCAAACCAAAACGCAGACGTAAAACTTTTTGTTCTCTCACTGTTAAGGTGTGAAGAACCTCCACCAACTGCTCCTTCAGTAAAGAAAACGCAGCTGAATCAGCAGGCGCTAACACATCTTCATCAGGAATGAAATCGCCTAAATGACTATCTTCCTCTTCTCCTATGGGAGTTTCTAGGGAAACTGGTTCTTGAGCAATCTTTAGTATTTCTCTTACTTTTTCTACCGGTATATCCATTTCCGCTGCAATTTCTTCTGGTTTTGGCTCTCTCCCCAAGTCTTGTAACAACTGACGCGAGACTCTAATTAACTTATTGATGGTTTCCACCATATGCACTGGTATCCGAATGGTTCTGGCCTGATCAGCAATGGCTCTTGTGATGGCCTGACGAATCCACCAAGTTGCATAAGTACTGAACTTATAACCTTTTCGATAATCGAATTTTTCTACTGCTTTTATCAAGCCTAAATTTCCTTCTTGGATAAGATCCAAGAACAACATGCCTCTCCCAACATATCTTTTCGCAATACTCACTACCAGTCTTAGGTTTGCTTCTACCAGTTGCTTTTTGGCATACTCATCGCCAGCTTCCATCGCTTTCGCCAGCCTTATTTCTTCATCGCTGGTCAACAATGGTACTTTTCCAATTTCCTTCAAGTACATTCTTACCGGATCATCAATGTTAACACCTTTCAAGAAAGATAAATCTTCCTGTATCGGTTCATCCACTTTAAGATCCGGATCTATATCAGCTTCTATAGGATCATCTATTTCAATTTCATCTTTGTCGCTGATAACATCAATCCCCAAAGTCCCAAACTGTTCATACAATTCGTCAATTTGATCTTTATCCAATTCAAATTTTTCAAGCGTATCCATTATTTCACTATAAGATAAAGAGCCTTCTTTTTGCCCTTTTTCCAATAGTTTTTTTAGAGCTTCTTTGGTCAGATCTATTACGTTGTTATTTCCCATGGTCACCGCCTCCTTTCTGCAAAGATATTTTTTGCAGTTCTATGTTGATTCTTCGCACTTCCACACCTATTTTCAACATTTCATCTTCCTTTTCATCTGTTTCAATATCCTCTTGAGTTTCAATTTCTTTTTGTTTTTCCATCCAAAACTTCAACTCTTCGGTTAATTGTTTTTTCTTGTAACTGATACGAAAATGTTTAATGATTCGCTCCTTCGATAATTCTCCAATTTCCGTTTGTAATACTTTCTGGAAATCTTTCTCAAATCCTTCAAAAAAACGCACATCTTCAGGAGAACTTTTTAATAAATCTTGTTGCTCAATCATTATTTTAAATAACATTTTATGAGACTCATCAAAAAAATAAGCTTCATCAATTTGATTTTCGATGTTATCTAAAGCTTCCATATTCCTTATCATCCATTTCAACAATTGCCTTTCAGCATGTAAATAACTTGATTCATCTTTTATTGGTTGCATTGAATTAATTGATCTTGTCTGGCCATTCTTCTGATTCCATTTATCATCTCGTTTCTGTTTTCCCAATCTAAACCCAGAACTCTTAACTTCTGATAAAAGTGCTGTTTTAGAAATACCCATTTCTTCTGCCAACCGTGCTGCATAAGCTTCTCTTTCAACAGCACTTTTCAATTTTGATAATATCTGTGTTACTTCGCGAGCAAAATGAATTTTTCCTTCAACAGTAGCCAATGAATGTTTTTTTCTTATTAGATTAATTTGATATTCCACAGAAGTTGGTGCTTCTGTTATAAGGCTTTCAAATGCTCTTTGTCCTTTTCGTCTAATATATTGATCAGGGTCTGTTCCTTCAGGTAAGGTTAATATCTTTATTTTCAAGTCGGTTTTCGCAAATAAGTCAATACTTCTTAACACAGCCGAACTGCCAGCCGAGTCTGAATCAAAACACAAAATTGCTAACTTGGTATACCTGGATAATAGGTGAACATGGTCTGCTGTTAAGGATGTCCCAAGGGTTGCTACAGCGTTTCCATAGCCTTTCTCATGTAAGGAGATGACATCCGTATACCCTTCCGTCACCAGAATACTTCCACTTTCCCGAACATGAACCCTTGCTAAGTTCAGCCCGTATAGTAATTTTCTTTTATTAAAAAGGGATGTTTCTGGAGAATTCAAATATTTTGGCTGATCCTCTGTATCAATCACCCGACCTCCAAAACCAACGATCTCTCCACGACTGTTAAAAATAGGAAACATCAATCGTTTTCGAAATCGATCATAGTAGGTATCTTTTGTTTTTCCTTTCGTAATAAGTCCTGCTTGATGAGCCAGTTGGGTTTCATAACCTTTAGACGTTAAGTGCTTTAATAGTGCATCCCATTGATCTGGTGCAAATCCTATTCCAAACTGTTGAATGGTTTTCTTTTTCCAACCACGACTCTTAAGGTATTCAAATCCTTTGTTTGAACGAGATGTTAGGCAACGATAAAAAAAATTAGCTGCTTCTCGATTTATCTCGGTCATCTTGCGATTGTTTTCGAGCCTTTGTTTTTCTTCTTGCGTTATATTTTTCTCCGGTATATGAATACCAACACGCCTTGCAAGATGATGAACAGCCTCAACGAAGTCTAAATTTTCTTTTTCCATAATAAATTGAACTACGCCTCCACCCTGTCCGCATCCAAAGCACTTATAAAGTTGCTTTTCACGACTAACCATAAATGAGGGTGTCTTTTCATTATGAAAAGGACATAACGCCCTATAATTTGAACCTGCTGGTTTTAGAGGTACATATTCATTAACCACATCAATAATATCATTATGCTGAATAATGTCATCTACTAATTCTTCAGGTATTCGACCTTTCATAATCCACCAACGTTCTTCATCATAAACAAGATTTTAGGCTTTTAAAAATCTTTGATATATTAATTCGACACATTTTAACCAATTCCTTCTTTTGTGAAGAAAGTTTATTTTAATCCTGGCTGTGGGATAACCAGCTCTTTGTATAAATTTATCGCAAACTGATCTGTGCATCCTGCAATTCGATCAGCTGATTCTGCTGCTGAATAGGTTTGTCGGTAATAATGATATAGATGTTCAACAATCAATGTCGCTTTTTCTTTTTCTTTCATACAGACATCACCATTATAGACCTTTTGAAACATAAAGGATCTCAGATCCATCATCATTGTTTTCATTTTGTCGCTTTGATATACCTGAGCTTCATCACCCATCTTCAATCTTCGAGCCGTCTCTGTAATCATATCTTGAACAAAGGCATTCACTCGCTTACTGTGACTAGTACCCAGAATTTGATTAAACCGTTCAGGAATATCTCCTTCCGATAGTATTCCTACCACAAGACTATCTTGAATGTCATGACAAAGATAGGTAATGCGATCTGTAATTTTCACTAACTTCCCTTCCATTGTCACCGGTATTCCATCGCCTGTATGATTTAATATGCCATCCCGTACTTCAAAAGTAAGGTTTAATCCTTTTTTTCCGTTTTCCAGTTGATCGACCACTCTGAGACTTTGCTCATTGTGTGCAAAATGTCCTGTTAAGCGGTCCAAAACTTCTTCACCACTATGCCCAAAACACGTGTGACCTAAATCATGACCAAGAGCGATCGCCTCTATTAAATCCTCATTTAGTCTAAGGGCCCTTGCAATGGTTCTAGCAATTTGACTTAGTTCTAACGTATGGGTTAATCTGGTACGAAAGTTTTCGTCATGACTAATAAATACTTGTGTTTTTCCTTTTAACTTTCGGAAAGATTCGCAATGGATAATACGGTCTCTGTCACGCTGATAAGCTGTTCGAATATCACACTCATCTTCTTCTCGTTTTCTGCCTTTTGTATCCATGCTTACCTGAGCATGCTGGCATAAACTGATTTTCTCATATTCTTCTGATATTTTTCTTATTTCAAGATCGTTTTTCAAGGATTTTCATTCCTCCTATCAGCGTCAGAAAATCTTTCCTGACAAATACGTAATTATATCAAATTACCTTCTGAATAACAATAGCTATTCATGATTCTTTCTTTCGCTTTGATTTTGCTTATGCTCTTTCGCAGTCGCCATCACTTTCTCTAAATCTGGTAATAACCTTCTCATCTCCATTGGTACAGGGAATAACACTGTTGTGTTTTCTGAGTTGGACATATCCGAAATGGTTCTCAGCGTTCTCAAGGTCAGTGCACCTTCTTTTTCTCCTAAAATTTCAGCCGCTTCGCTAATTTTCACAGCCGCTTGCTTCTCTCCTTCCGCTTGTATGACAACAGCTCTTCTATTTCTTTCTGCTTCCGCTTGACGAGCTATTGCTCTTTGCATGGTTTCTGGAATGATGACATCTCGAAGTTCCACCGCTGTTACTTTTATACCCCAGGGGTCTGTCGCCTGATCCACAACGGCCTGTATTTGTTTGTTTAGCTTTTCTCGCTGAGAAAGCAATTCATCTAAATCCGCTTGCCCCACTACGCTCCTCATGGTAGTTTGTGAAAACTGACTTGTCGCTTCATGAAATTTTTCGACATTGACAACCGCTTTATCCGGAGCTGTTACACGGTAATATAGGACGGCATTTACTTTACAGGTTACATTATCTCTGGTGATTACTTCCTGTGGAGGTACATTGTCCACAATAATTCTTAATGAAACTTTTTCAATCCGATCAATGATAGGAATGATTAGAATAAGCCCTGGACCTTTGACACCCACTAATCTTCCTAATCGAAAAAGCACTCCTCTTTCATACTCGGGTATGATTTTAATCGCCATTTTGAGTAAGAATAAGATCAGCACTATTAAACCAGCGAAAGGCACCATATTTTCTATAAGCATGAGTATTTCTGTCATATCTTTTCATCCTCCTTATGCAACGTCCTTGTTTTATCTATTCTAACGACACAAACCATATTGTTCCTATCAACAATCTGAACAATGGAACCTTGTTCTATACTCTCCTCGTTTTCCGACTTTGCTTTCCATAATTCACCACGAACCATAATAAATCCTTCTGGATCGATAGTTTCTACCACCGTGCCTTGTTCGGCGGTAAATTCATTCCTTCCATGAACCACAGGAGCTTTTTTCAAGCGATATATCCCTGCTAACATAATCACAAGAAGCGTAGAAGCAATGACCCCTATCCCGAAAGCCATAAAACGAAACTGGGATAGCCATCGCTCCGATACGAGTGGTTCTACAGGAAGATAAAGTATCCCAAAAACAATACTAACCACCCCTCCAATGCCTAACACTCCAAGCGTAGGTGTTAAGGCTTCTGCGATTAATAGGCCAACTCCCAGAAGCATTAGTAGTAACGCCAGTATATTGATTTCAAAAAGACCTAAGCCATAAAGCGCCAATATTAGCGATATGACTCCGACAACTTCCGGTACAAAGGTCCCCGGTGAGCTAAATCCAATAATCAGACCATAAACTCCCACTAACAGGAGAATAAATGTTATTTGCGGGTTACTAATAAGATGTGTCATCTTTTCCTGAGTCGTTTTATCCAATTCATAAATAACGGCATTTTGGGTGTTCAGGGTAACGATCCCTGATTCCAAATCGATTTTTTCTTGATGAAGGCTATCCAAAAGATTCGCAAGATTACTCTCTATTTTATCGATCACTCCCTTTTCTAATGCATCCTGCCCACTCAAGGTCAAATTCTCTGTCACAAATTTTTCCGCAATGTCACCAGGTCGACCTCTGGCTTCTGCGATGCTTTTCATATGTCCTGCCAAAAATAAAACTGTTTTATCATCAGCTGCTGTACTACCCTCTTCATCAGGTCTTATCATCACTGGCATCGCAGCACCAATAGTAGTTCCGGGCGCCATTGCCGCTTTATGTCCGCCAAGCATAATAAAAGTGCCTGCTGATGCCGCAATTCCACCCTGCGGGTATACATAGGTGACAACTGGAACATCGGCGCTTATCATATCTCCGATGATATCTAGGGTTGCATTCACTAACCCTCCGGGTGTATTAAGAAGAATCACCAGCGCCTCAGCTCCGTCATTTTCGGCCATATCGATAGCTCTTTTTATATGATTAGTCGTTCCGGCCGTAACCATCCCTTCCACCTTTACGGTGTATACAACTGGATCTGACTCAAAATCTTTTGCTAACACGATGAGGGAAGAAAAGATGGTGATTACTACGATCCATATAATCAATGTCTTTTTCTTTTGACAAGATTCTATCAATTTTATCCCTTCTCTCTTAAGGCTTTTTCTATCTATGTATTAAATACCCAAAAAATCCATTCCCAAAGGTAATCTTCATAAAAAGAGAACACCTGTTGGGCGTTCTCTTTTAGAAAAGCTAATGTTTATTGTGGTTGTTTTATCAAGAATACCTCAGTGCTGCCTGAGCGGCTGCCAGTCTGGCAATCGGAACTCGAAACGGAGAGCAAGATACATAATCCAAGCCTATGATATGGCAGAATTCCACAGAGTTTGGCTCGCCACCATGTTCTCCACATATTCCAAGTTTAATATCCTTACGTGTTTGCTGACCTCTTTCAATGGCCATTTTCATTAATTCGCCAACCCCTTTTCGATCAATCTGCTGGAAGGGGTCTTTTTCCAGAATTCCTTTTTCTCTATACTCTTTAATAAAGCGACCAGCATCGTCTCTTGAGAATCCATAAGTCATCTGTGTTAAATCATTGGTACCAAAAGAGAAAAACTCAGCACCTTTGGCAATTTCATCTGCTATAATAGTAGCCCTTGGAATTTCTATCATCGTTCCAATCAGGTAGGGGACTGTTATGCCATAATCTTCAAATACTTCTTCAATAACATTTTCTGCAAGTTCTTTTACGTAGTCAAACTCTTTAACTTCTCCAACCAGAGGTATCATAATTTCTGGAATTACTTCTTGATTTTCTTTTTGTTTCAACTCCGCCGCTGCCTCCATAATGGCTCTGACCTGCATTTCGTATATTTCTGGATAAGTAACAGCCAGTCGGCATCCACGGTGACCCAGCATTGGGTTTACTTCTTTTAACTCAAACACAGTTTCTTTTAAGCGACTGTATGGAACTTCCATTTCTAAGGCCAATTTTTCTATGTCTGCTTTTTCCGAGGGTAAAAATTCGTGTAATGGAGGATCCAGTAACCTTATGGTCACAGGTCTGGATCCCATTGCCTTAAAAATGCCGATAAAGTCTTCTTTTTGCATCGGCATCAACTTATCAAGGGCTTTTTTTCGATCTTCTATCGAACGAGAAAGGATCATCCGACGCATAACAGAGATGCGATTATCTTCAAAAAACATATGCTCTGTACGACAAAGGCCTATTCCTTCTGCTCCAAATTCCACTGCCTTGGCTGAATCTTTAGGCGTATCCGCATTTGTTCTTACCTTTAGTTTCCTTACACTATCTGCCCATTTCATAAGGGTTAGGAATTCACCCCCTAAGCTGGCGTCTTGGGTTTCAATTTGTCCAGCATACACATGACCGGTATTACCGTCCAAAGAAATAAAGTCCCCTTCTCCAAAGTGCTGATCATCAATGCTCATCACTTTTTCTGATTCATTGATGTTTAATTCACCCGCACCAGAAACACAGCATTTCCCCATACCTCTCGCTACAACAGCTGCATGAGATGTCATTCCGCCTTTAGCTGTCAAGATGCCAACCGAAGCAACCATCCCTTCAATGTCCTCGGGCGAAGTCTCATTTCTAACTAAAATGACAGATTCACCATCAGCTTTAGCCTTAACCGCATCTTCAGGAGAAAAATATATTTTTCCAGAAGCGGCTCCGGAAGATGCCGGCAACCCATTCGTAATGAAAGAAGCGTCATTAAGTGCCTTTTCGTTAAAGGTAGGGTGTAATAGTTGGTCCAGATCATTGGGATTTAAACGAAGAATGGCTTCTTCTTTTGTAATTAATTCCTCTTTCACCATATCCACAACAATTTGAATAGCGGCATTGGCTGTCCGTTTACCTGTTCTTGTCTGTAACATATACAACGTTCCTGAATCTATCGTAAATTCAATATCTTGCATATCACGATAATGAATTTCCAAGGACTTTGCTACTTCGCAAAATTGTTCATAGGCTTCTGGTAAAATTTCTTTCAGTTCTTCAATATCTCTCGGTGTTCTAATACCTGCTACTACATCTTCTCCCTGTGCATTCATTAAAAATTCGCCATATAATTTGTTTTCTCCTGTAGAAGGATTTCTTGTAAAGGCAACACCTGTTCCGGAATCTTCTCCTGTATTTCCGAAAACCATCACTTGAATATTAACCGCCGTACCCATTGTGTGGGATATATCATTCAAGTCCCGATAAACACGAGCACGAGGATTGTTCCAAGATCTAAAAACAGCTTCCACCGCCATCATAAGCTGGTCTTTAGGGTTTTGAGGAAACTCTTTCCCTGTTTCTTTTTTAACCACCTTTTTAAATGCTTCTACCAGCTCTCGCAGGTCTTCTTCTGTAAGGTCCGTATCTGATTTCACTTCTTTTTCTCGCTTTTTTGTTTCTAATAAATTATCAAACTTATATTTAGGAATTTCCAATACCACATCACTAAACATTTGTATCAATCTTCTATAACTATCAAAAACAAAGCGAGGATTCTTTGTTATCTCCGCCATCCCCTTAGCTGTTTCATCGTTTAATCCAAGGTTTAAGATGGTATCCATCATTCCTGGCATCGATACAGCAGCTCCAGATCGTACCGATACAAGAAGTGGGTTTTTGATATCTCCTAAGGTTTTTTCCATCATTTTTTCAAGTTCCAGCTGTTTTTCTTCAATCTGATGACGTAGTTCATCCCAAATGATATTTCCTTTTTCGTAATATTCGATGCAAGCTTCTGTTGTAACTGTATAGCCTCCGGGTACCGGAAGTCCAATTCTAGTCATTTCAGCTAAGTTGGATCCTTTCCCACCTAAGAGTGGTTTCAAATCTGTTGATCCTTCATGAAAAGCGTAAACATACTTTTTCAAGCTACACACCTCCATTTTATTATTTTAGTTTACCTACATTATAACCGATTTCTCTGCAAATCTCTAAAATAATACTGGCACTTTCTTCAACCGCACGTGCCGAAACATCAATAACAGGACAACTCAGTTTACGCATGATTTCATCTGCATACTCTAACTCTTCAATAATTCGTTGTATGCTTGCATAGTTAGCACCATCTTTCAATCCCAATGCTTTTATTCGTTCTTTTCTGATTTCGATTAGTTTGTATGGATCTGTTGTTAATCCAATGATCTTTTGGGAAGAAACTTCATATAGTTCCTTCGGTGGCTTTACTTCTGGTACCAAGGGCACATTGGCTACTTTTATGTTTCGATGAGCTAAATACATGCTCAAGGGCGTTTTAGAAGTTCTGGAAATACCAATAAGAACAATATCTGCCTTTTTCAAACCTCTCGGATCTTTTCCATCATCATACTTTACAGCAAATTCTATTGCTTCGATTTTTCTAAAGTATTCTTCATCTAGCTTTCTAATCATTCCTGCTTCTCCGATTGGTTTTGTTCCAAATCTTTTTTCCAAAACATCCATAATCGAGGACATAAGGTCGATGCTCAAAATATTTCTTTTTTCTGTCTCTGCTACCAAGTATTTTTTAACTTCTTCAATGACAAGCGTAAACATGATAATCGTATCTTTTGCCATCGCTTCTTCTAAAATATCATCTATCTGTCCTATTTCCGACACAAAAGAATGTCTACGAATATCATATTCCTGTAAATTAAACTGGCTTAATGCGGCTTTTGCTACTTGTTCTGCCGTTTCTCCAATAGAGTCAGATATAATGAGTATTTTGGTTTTTTCAGCCGGAATATCCTGCATAGTTTGTTCTCCTCTCTATCCTGTTGTTAAAAATCAAGTTTTTCTGCTAAATATGTTTTTAGTTTATCAATAGATACCCGCTCCTGATCCATTGAATCTCTATGGCGAATCGTAACGGCTTTGTCTTCCAATGTATCGAAATCAACGGTAATACAAAAAGGTGTTCCTATTTCGTCATGGCGTCTATACCGTTTACCGATGCTTCCTGCTTCATCATAATCAATCATATACTCTTTCGATAGCTCACTGAAAAGTTTTTCTGCTTCTTCTGACAATTTTTTTGTCAGTGGCAAGACAGCTGCCTTAAAAGGAGACAAAGCAGGATGTAAACGAAGGACTACCCGGCTATCTTTTTCGCTTATCGCTTCCTCTTCATAGGCATCTACTAAGAAGGCTAAGGCTACACGATCCACGCCTACTGACGGTTCAATACAGTAGGGGATATATTTTTCATTTGTAGCAGGATCAAGATAGTTAAAATCTGTTCCTGAATGGTCACGATGCTGCTTTAGATCAAAATCCGTTCTGTCGGCAATTCCCCAAAGTTCTCCCCATCCAAAAGGAAATCGAAACTCGATGTCTGTCGTTGCATTACTGTAGTGAGATAATTCATCCTGCCCATGTTCTCTCATTCTTATGCTTTCTTCCTTTAATCCAAGGTTCAAAAGCCAGTTTTTGCAGAAATCTGACCAATAGTGAAACCATTCTATATCCGTACCCGGTTTACAGAAAAACTCTAACTCCATTTGTTCAAATTCTCTTGTTCTGAACGTAAAATTTCCTGGTGTGATTTCATTACGAAAAGCTTTACCTACCTGACCGATTCCAAAAGGAATTTTTTTTCTAGATGATCTTTGCACATTTTTAAAGTTCACAAAAATGCCTTGCGCCGTTTCTGGTCGTAAGTAAATTTGTGTACTGCTGTTTTCGGTCACTCCCTGGAAGGTCTTAAACATTAAGTTGAATTCACGAATATCAGTAAAGTTTTTTGCTCCACATTCCGGACAAGATACTTGATTCTCTTCTATAAATGATTTCATTTTTTCTGGTGCCCACCCATCTACAGGTGTTTCGTCGGCTTTTTTTTGTAAAACATCTTCTATTATTTTATCGGCTCTAAACCTACTTTTGCATTCCTTACAGTCCATCAAAGGATCACTAAATCCACCTACATGTCCCGATGCTTCCCATGTTTTCGGATTCATCAATATGGCTGCATCCAACCCTACATTATGTGGGTTTTGCTGAATAAACTTTTTCCACCAGGCTTTTTTTACATTATTTTTAAGCTCTACTCCCAATGGGCCGTAATCCCACGTATTTGCTAATCCTCCATACACCTCCGAACCCGGAAAAACAAACCCTCTATTCTTAGCCATTGCAACAATTTTTTCCATGCTTTTCTCTTGACTCAATTCAATTCCTCCTTAAAATAAATTCAAAAAAAATGCCTTTCATCCCTATCAATCTAGGGACGAAAGACATTTCACTTCCGCGGTTCCACCCTATTTGACACAGAACCTGTGTCCTCTTTTGTCACCAAGACTCCAAAGTGCCTTTCACACCTTTCCAGTATCAGGCTCCCACTATCCCCGACTCGCTTATACTTTCAAGAACGCTACTCTTCTTTTTCATCGTCTTAAAAAATATGTGCTTATACTATAAAGAATGTATCAGATTCTTTACAGCCTGTCAATTCACTAGTTTTCATTTAGTTTTTGCCTTTTTCACTTCAAATCATTCAGCAAAGATATTTTTCCGATATGTTTTCCTTTTTCTAATAGCTGATGTGCTTCTTTTACTTCTGAAAAACCATAAACAGACTGATGAAGCATTGGTTTGACTCTATCTTGTTCAACCAAACCAGCAATTTTTGATAAATTTTCTCCCATTTTTTCCCTTCCTTCATCTGATATCAAGGGCAAAAGCAAGAATACAACATGAAGCGTCAGCCCTTTCCCGTGTAACAACGACAAATCATGGGTAGATCTGGTGTTAGTTGATATGACCGTGCCTTTAGCAGCAGCGGCCTGAAAAGAATGGTCAAGGGTTTCTTTGCCAACCGTATCAAAGACTAGATGAAATCCTTTTCCACCTGTTACTCTTTCAACATAGTCCTTTACCTTTTCTTCTTTATAGTACACTACTTCATCTGCACCTAGCTTTAATGCTATATCCGCTTTATGTTTATCTGATACCGTTGTGGTCACGTGAGCTCCCTGTTTTTTTGCCAGTTGGACAGCTATATGGCCAACACCACCAGCCGCACCGTGTATCAAGATTTTATCCCCTTTTTTTATGTTCCCTCTTTCCATCAAAGCTTCCCACGCCGTCAAAGATACTACAGGAAGCGCGGCGGCTTCTTCCATGGATAAACCCTCCGGTTTTCGAGCCGCCAGTCTTTCATCTATCACCATATATTCTGCAAGCGCACCACCGTGACCTTTGACACCTCCGCCAAGCGCAAAAACCTCGTCACCTTTTTTGAATCGTTTTACATCAGGAGATACTTCTACGATTGTTCCTGCTACATCTCCATGTAAAATAGCCGGAAAATCAGGCGTTAACGCTGGCACCAGTCCACTTCTGATTTTAATATCAATGGGGTTGACACTTGAGGCTTTTACATGAATTTTCACCTGACCTGGTAGTAGGCTTGGTTCTTCCAAAGAATGCTCCTGGAAACAATGCGCACTGCCAAATTCATTAATCACCATTGCTTTCATTTTTTCAACTCCTTTACGTCTTCTTGTTTATTTGTTTTTTATCGCTTATGCTTTACCTGTTACCCAGTTTTTTTCTTCTTTATTGCTTTTTTGTCATGATAAATAGGTTTTTTCTTTAACTTTGTCCAGATAATTGGTATACTATTTAAGAATTAATTCGTTTTTTGTTGACTAAATTTATGCAGGAGGTATCATCCTTGGAAAAATCTGTTGAGCTAAAATCACACGCTAAGTCCAGTGTCTTTGAAAAAGAGCAGGTGTGCGTTGTAGAAACGGAAGAAAAAGTAAAGTATTTTATCATGACTGGCTTTGCTATTATTTTATTGTTATCTTCTTTTCTTTTTAATCACCCTTCTGAAATTGTTCAAGGTTTCCTTGACATCGTCGTATCTCCAAGCATACTTGTATCAGACTACATGGTAATTGGAAATGTCGGTGCTTCTTTCTTTAATGCCGGAATATTAATGTTACTCTCGATTTACCTAGCCTATAAAAATAAGGTCAATATGAATGGTCCTATTATGGCAGCCGCTTTCACAGTTGCAGGTTTTGCACTTTTCGGAAAAAATATTTTCAATATTTGGCCCGTGATTATTGGTGTTTACCTGCGGTCCTTATACGCAAAAGAAAAGTTTAGCAAATTTATTTTACCAGCTTTGTTTGGTACAGCCCTTGGACCTCTTGTCAGTCAGGTTTCTTTTGGATACGATTTAGGCCACATCCCTGCTATTCTGTTGGGATGTGCCATTGGAGTATCGGCGGGTTTTTTACTGCCACCTCTGGCAAATCATTTTATTAAGTTTCATCAAGGGTTTAATCTGTACAACATAGGCTTTACCTGTGGAATTGTTGGTATGCTCTTTATGGCATTTTTTCGTTCCTTTGATCTGGAAAATCCTGCTACTTTAATTGTTGCTGAAGGTTTTAACAAGACCTTCACTATTTACCTAAGTCTCTTTTTTGGAATCATGCTTATTGCCGGATTCTTTTCTAATAACCGTTCTTTTAAGAGATACTCTTGGGTACTGAAGCATTCCGGAAGATTGGTTTCAGACTTTGTATCCTTAAATGGTTTTGGTCTTTCTCTCATCAACATGGCCTTATTAGGGTATCTATCTATGGGCTACGTACTAATCGTAGGCGGTGAACTGAATGGCCCTATTATTGGAGGTATTTTTACCATTGTTGGTTTTGGTGCTTTCGGTAAACACACCAAAAATGTGCTCCCTTTGTTTTTAGGTGTTTACCTCGCATCTCTTTTTCAGATATGGGATGCAAATTCTACAGGCGCTTTGCTTGCCGCTCTTTTCGGAACAACCTTAGCCCCTATTGCCGGTGCTTATGGCTGGTCCTTTGGAATCATCGCCGGTATTGTTCATATGACCATGGTCATGAATGTTGGTTTTTTGCACGGAGGAATGAATCTATACAACAATGGTTTTTCAGGTGGATTTGTTGCAGCTATTTTAACACCTCTTTTCGACTCACTAAATCGTTTTAAAGGAGATGCTGAATCTTGAGAAAAGAACGCATGAAAACAATCAAGGTGATCGATGAATTAATTGCCTATTTTTTTTCGCATCAGATTGATAACTTTTCTGTAGATGTTCACTACGGTCAAAAACAAGTAAAAATTATGCTTCAAGGTACTTGCTTACATCAACCGGATGATTTGGATCAATTGGACGAAGTGCTAAACGCTCCGAGACAGGATGAGTTGGAAGACTATTATTGGTCTTTGTTAGGCGAAAGCAGAAGTTATCAGGAGCTTAATCTTCTTGGATCCTTAGTAGACTGTGCCGACGTTTTATATGAAGATGAAAAGTTATATGTAACCGTTTTTAGAAATAAATAAAAGAACTTACCTCTACCTCTTTATATGAAAAGCCACAGTGTATCAGACTGTGGCTTTTATCATTTTTATTTCATTTATTCCTGAGATTCTTCCATAATTAAATCTTTAATAGCCGCTCCCGGAGGAACCATCGGAAATACTTTATCATCAGGATCAATAGGACAATGTATGACTACGGGAACCGTTTGTGTTAAAGCTTCTTTTAGAATCGGTTCGACATCTTCCACCCTCTCCATTCGATATCCTTTTGCACCGTAAGCTTCCGCTAACTTAATAAAATCGGTACAACGATTCCTATCTGTTTGAGAAAAGCGTTTATCGAAAAACAAGTCCTGCCATTGTCTAACCATTCCCAATACCTGATTATCTAGCACCAGTACAATGACCGGCAAATGATAATGCACCGCCGTGGCTAATTCATTATTGTTCATACAAAAACTACCATCACCAGCAATATTTACTACTATTTTATCAGGGTTTCCTAGTTTTGCACCTAAACTGGCTCCCAGTCCATACCCCATTGTCCCCAAACCACCGGAGGATAAGAAGGTTCTTGGTAAAACATAATCATAATATTGAGCTGACCACATTTGACTTTGACCTACTTCCGTTGTGATAATGGCTTTTCCAGAGGTAAGTTCACTTAACTTTCGAATCACATAATGTGGTTTAATAGCGCCGTTCTGATTTTTTTCCAACGGGTATTGTTCTTTCCATTGGATAATTTGTTCTTTCCATTGGTATCGTTCTTTACTTACCTTTTCCTTCAGTTTTTCATTTAACCTTTTTAGGGATGCTTTGACATCACCAGCCATATGGTAAAAAGTTTGTATGTTTTTATTAATCTCCGCAGGATCAATATCAATATGCACAATGTTTGCTTCCGAAGCAAACAGCTTTATATTGCTGGTTATCCGATCACTAAACCTTGATCCAATAGCAATAAAAAGATCACATTCCGAGGAGGCAAGGTTCGATGTCTTACTTCCATGCATGCCAATCATACCGGTAAATAATTCGTGATTAGTAGGGATTCCTCCCAGCCCCATCAAGGACGAAGCAACAGGTGACTGTATTTTTTCTACCAGCGCAAGGGTTTCTTGTGATGCATCAGATCTAATCACACCCCCGCCAGTGAGTATAAAAGGTTTCTTTGATGCGTTAATGAGTTCAACCACAGCATCTAATGTTTCTTCACAAATGGAGTCTGTATGTTCAAAAGCAGGTTTCATTGTCTCTTTCTTATATTCAGCTAGAGCTACGGTAACATCTTTGGGGATATCAACCAATACGGGTCCAGGCCTGCCTTCTTGAGCAATATAAAAAGCCCTTCGGATGGTTGGTGCCAAATCCTCCACTTTTTTTACAATGAAATTGTGTTTTGTAATAGGCATGGTAATTCCTGTAATATCAACTTCCTGAAAACTATCTTTTCCAAGTAAAGCAACTGGCACATTTCCTGTAATCGCCACCATTGGTACAGAATCCATATAAGCAGTAGCAATTCCAGTTACTAAGTTTGTAGCACCAGGTCCTGATGTTGCAATGCATACGCCAACCTTTCCTGTCGATCGTGCATAGCCATCAGCAGCATGAGAAGCCCCTTGTTCATGTGCCGTTAAAATATGCTTTATCCGATCTTGGTATTCATATATTGCGTCATAAATATTAATGACGGCGCCCCCTGGATAGCCGAATACGGTGTCGACGTTGTGTTCCAGTAAGCATTCCATTAAGATTTGAGATCCATTTAATCGCATTAGGCTGACACACCTTTCTTTTACATTTTTTTCATTGTATCAAGAACCTGCTGACCCATTTCTTCCGTTGTTAGCATTACTGTATTTTCTGAATAAATATCCGCCGTACGGTACCCTTCATCTAAAACCTTCTCTACTGCGCTTTCAATCATGTCAGCTTCACGGGTTAAATCAAAGGAATTTTTGAACATCATTGCTGCGGATAAAATCATTGCTAAAGGATTCGCTTTATTCTGTCCTGCTATATCCGGTGCCGAACCATGAATTGGCTCATACATGCCTTTTTGATCGGCATCAAGACTAGCAGAAGGAAGTAGCCCTATTGATCCAGTAATCATGCTTGCTTCATCAGAAAGAATATCACCAAACATATTGCCAGTAACAATCACATCAAATTGATTAGGATCGCGAATTAGCTGCATGGCTGCATTATCGATATACATATGCTCAAGGCAGATATCGGGATAGTTTTTTGCTTCCTGAATAATCGTTTTTCTCCATAACCTTGAACTTTCCAAGACATTTGCTTTATCCACACTAAGTAGTTTTCTTTTTCTTTTAGAAGCAATTTCAAAGGCGATTCTAACAATTCTGCGAATTTCATCTTCGTGATAAAACATCGTATCATAGGCTGACTTTTTTCCAGCTTTGTCAGTAAATGTCTTCTGCTCGCCAAAGTAAATACCGCCTGTCAGCTCGCGAACAACCATCAAATCCAATCCTTTTTCTATTAACGATGGTTTTAGGGGACAAGCGTCTTTCATCGCCGGGAACAACATAGCTGGTCTTAGGTTAGCAAAAAATCCCAGCTCTTTTCGGATCGTCAGCAACGCTCTTTCTGGTCTGTCAGTTCCTTCAAGATGATCCCATTTGGGCCCGCCTACCGCCCCTAACAGAATAGCATCCGCATTTTCACAGGTTTTCAGGGTGTGATCAGGGAGTGGGGTACCTTCCTTATCTATTGCCACTCCACCAGCGAAGCATTCTTCCATTTCAAACTCATGATGAAACTTTTCTTCAATAAAGCAAAGAATACGTAAGGTTTGTTTCATCACTTCCGGACCAATTCCATCACCTGGTATAACAGCAATTTTCTTTTTCATTCTGATCACTCCCTCTATCATTATGTTCTACTCTAGGCATCCATTTCTTGTTCATTGCTAAGCATTCGGTTAATGGCATTGATATAGGCTTTCATGCTTGCTTCAATAACATCTGTACTGATTCCGCTACCATGATAAAGTTCATCATGTCTCTTGATCTGCACAAAGGCTTCTCCCTGAGCATCTTCGCCTTCTGTAATAGCCTGTAAAGAATAATCATCCAGTTTATACTCTTTTCCCACTAATTGATCAATCGCTCCAAAAGCGGCATAAATAGGTCCGGAACCTGTTGACACTGCTTCTAATTCTTTTTCTTTGTTCTTTAATTTCACCGTCGCCGTTGCTGTCATAAAATTACCACAATTGATAACAAACTGCTGTAACTGGAAGAACTCTTCCATTTTAAGGGTTTTGTCTTTAATTAAAGCTTCAAGATCTTTGTTGTAAACCACTTTCTTTTTATCTGCAAGTTCCTTAAATGATTGAAAGATATTATCTAGTGTTTTTTTATCTAAATCATATCCCATCGACTTCATACGGTCTTCAAAAGCATGTCTGCCAGAATGCTTTCCAAGTACCAGCTGATGTTGATGAAGTCCTACAGATTCTGGTGTCATGATTTCGTAAGTGCTTTTATTAGCAAGTACGCCATGCTGATGAATGCCCGATTCGTGAGCAAAAGCATTTTCACCTACAATTGCCTTGTTTCGTTGTACTTTCATGCCTGTGATTTGGGTGAGCAGTCGACTGGTTGGATATAATTGTTGGGTCTCAATATTTGTTTTACTTTGATAAAAATCATACCTTGTCTGTAATGCCATGACAATTTCTTCCATTGCCGCATTTCCTGCACGTTCACCAATACCATTGATAGTACATTCCAGTTGTCTTGCTCCTGCTTTCGCCGCTGCTAAGGTGTTTGCCACCGCCATGCCCAAGTCGTTATGACAATGAACCGCAATGGTTGCTTTGTCAATATTCGGAACATTTTCCTTAATACCTTTAATCAGCGCTGTAAATTCTTCCGGGGTTGTATACCCGACAGTATCTGGTACATTAATAACCGTAGCTCCAGCTTTTATGACAGCTTCAAACACTCTATATAAGAATTCGGGTTGACTACGGGTTGCGTCTTCTGCTGAAAACTGCACATCGTTTAAGTACTTTTTGGCATACGTAACCATTTCAACAGCACGATTCAATACATCTTCCGGCGCTGCTTTTAATTTATATTTCATATGAATATCTGATGTGGCAATAAAGGTGTGAATTCGTGGAGCTTCTGCTCCTTTAACCGCTTCATAGGCTTTATCAATGTCTTGTGGCAAAGCTCGAGATAAGCTGGCTACTTTTACCTCTTTTACCGTATCAGCAATAGTTTTCACTGCTTCAAAGTCTCCAGGCGATGCGATTGCAAATCCTGCTTCAATAACATCCACTTTTAGCTTTTCCAGTTGTTTTGCCATTTCAAGCTTTTCTTTCAAATTCATGCTACAACCTGGTGACTGTTCTCCATCACGTAGCGTTGTATCAAAAATGCTAATATTGCTTTCATTCATGACACTCAATCCCTTCACAGTTACTTTTTAAGCCAGCTCATCATTTTTCTTAAATCTTTTCCTACTATTTCCACCGGATGCTCTGCTTCCATTTTTCTTTTTGCGGTAAAACTTGGTCTGTTTGCCTGGTTTTCCAAGATCCATTCCTTCGCAAAGGTTCCGTCTTGAACTTCTTTCAAAACTTTTCGCATTTCTTCTTTCGTTTCTTCTGTGACTATCCGTTCACCTACACGATAATCACCATATTCGGCTGTATCGCTAACGGAGTATCTCATATAGCTTAATCCACCCTCATTAATCAGGTCAATGATTAATTTCATTTCATGTAAGCATTCGAAATACGCACTCTCTGGCTGATATCCTGCTTCTACCAGCACTTCAAAACCCGCTTTCATCAAGGCTGTAACACCGCCACACAAGACAGCTTGTTCTCCAAACAGATCGGTTTCCGTTTCTTCTTTGAAGGTAGTTTCAAGAACACCGGCTCTTGCCCCACCTATTGCAGCAGCATAAGCCAGACCTACTTCCAGCGTATCCCCTGTAATGTCTTGATGAACCGCCACTAAACAAGGAACGCCTCTTCCTTCTTGATATTGGCTTCTTACTGTATGTCCAGGACCCTTAGGAGCTACCATAAATACATTCACATCTTCCGGCGGTACTACTTGCCCATAATGGATGTTAAATCCATGAGCAAAGACTAAATAATTTCCAGCTTCAAGGTTTGGTTCAATGCTTTCTTTAAACAATTGTGGCTGTTTTTCGTCATTGATTAACATGATCACAACATCAGCCTGTGCGGTAGCTCTGCCAGCAATGTCTACTGTTAACCCAGCTTCTTCCGCTTTTGCCCAGGATTTACTTCCTTCATATAATCCCACAGTAACATCTATGCCTGACTCATGCAGATTAAGTGCATGTGCATGTCCCTGACTTCCGTATCCAATAACAGCAACTTTCTTCCCTTGTAACGCATCTAGTTTACACTCATTTTCATAAAACATTTTTGCCATTTTTCATTTCCTCCTTTTATTTGTGGTCTCTACGACCAAGTGCTGTCAAACCGGTTCGTACAATTTCCCGGATGCCGTATGGCTCCATTAGCTCTATAAAAGCCTGTATTTTGTTATGATCCCCTGTCACTTCAAGGATAAGACAGTCCGTAGCAACATCGATAACCTTTCCTCGAAAGATTTCGACCACTTCTATAATAGAAGCCCTTGTTTTTTCATCTGTGTTTACTTTAATCAAGGCTAGTTCTCGATAAACAGATAATGCTGGTTTTAGTTCTGTGATACTTACTACATCCACCAGTTTTCCTAATTGTTTCTGAATCTGTTCAAGTACTTCTTTATCGCCTTTTAGAACCAGTGTGATGCGTGTCATTCCTGGCAATTCCGTGCTGCCAGAAGAAAAACTTTCGATATTATATCCTCTTCTCGTAAACAAACCAGATATTCGACTGGTTACTCCCGGTTGATCTTCAACCAGCAATGACAACACATATTTGTCCATTTTTTCGCCTCCTTTTATTCATTAAAAAAGCCCTCACCCCTGCTGTATGCAGGGACGAGGACTAATCCACGCGTTACCACCCTAATTGTTTTCACTTTGTGTAAAGTAAAAACCACTCGTATCAGGTTCAATCAAACCCTTTGTCTATAACGGGACTTCCCGTTTACCCTTACTCTTACTTTTCAGGGTAAATGCTCCGGAGCGAGTCGTATCTTATGGCAGTACCAGTTTGCAGCAACCACTGGCTCTCTAAAACTGCTTTCGTAAAATACTAACTCCGTGTTAGCGCATTTCTTTTTTCATAAAGAAAAGTTGTTGTTCAGGTTCTATCAAACCTTAAGCCTATAACGGGACTTCCCGTCTACCCTTACTTTTATTCAGGATAACTGCTCTAGAGGGATTTTAACGGTGTTACAGGATCGGCTTTCAGCATGTACCGACTCTCTGAGCCTGTATAATTCATCGTTACTGTCTCTGTCGTTGCATTTATTTTTTATTAATAATTAAATCGTATTTTAGCAGGCTTTAGATTGAATGTCAACAGAATTATCTAAACTTTTTACAAAATTCTTATTTTTATTGAATTTATAACTCTTCTATTAGCTTTCTTAGCTGGCTTTCATTAAACTGGTAAGCCTTATTACAAAAGTGACAGGTTATCTCTGCTTCCCCATCTTCCTCAATCATGACTTTTAATTCTTTATGCCCTAAACTTATCAGTGCTTCTTCCATTCTTTCTCTTGAGCAGTCACAGTTAAAAACAACTTCTTTTTCTTCGACTATTTTCGGCTCTAAGCCCTCCAGCACTACTTCCATAACAGCCTCCGGAGTCTTAAGATTTTCGTACAACTGACTTAACGGAGGAAGTCCCATCAACCGCGCTTCTAACAGCCTAAGCTGTTCTTCTGAAATCTCCGGCAACACTTGAATCATAAATCCTCCAGAAGTAATGATGGTATAGTCAACATCTATCTTAACGCTTAATCCGACAGAGGATGGCTGCTGTTCCGAATGTAAGAAATAGGCGGTAAGATCCTCTGCAATTTCTCCATTCGTTAATGGATATTTACCAATATAGGGAGCCTTCATGCTAAGGTCCTTAATAATCGTGATTTCACCTTCTTTTCCTACTGCCGCCCCTACATTCAACTTCTCCGGTGTAAGATTTTCTGTTTCTACTTGCGGATGATCCACTAATCCTTTCACATGTCCCTCTATATTTGCAACACAAAGAATAGTTCCTAAGGGACCACCACCATTAATTCGAAGTGTTATTTTTTGACCTTTTCCTTTTAACATTTGAGCCATCATGGCCGATGCAGCCATGCTTCTTCCTAATGCCGCTGCAGCTACAGGGCTTAACTGATGTATCGTTCTTGCTTGCTCAAGCATCTCAGCATTTTGAACAAAAAATCCTCTTATTTGCCCTTCACCAGCTGTTACTCTTATTAGTTTATCCATTATATACTTCCTTTCCAACGTTACCAATTGAAAAACAGGCTGACTATTGCCAGCCTGCTTTATCCCCTTCTATATGAAATCCCTTCTCGGTATTTCCAGGGATTTTAGACATACATTACACATTAATTAAACAGCATCATACTTTACTTACATTGGTTGCCTGTGGACCTTTATCTCCTTCAACAATCTCAAACTCTACTTCTTGTCCTTCATCAAGGGTTTTGAATCCATCCATAGAAATGGCAGAGAAATGAACGAAAACATCTTCACCATCTTCTCTGGAAATAAATCCATAGCCTTTTTCTGCATTAAACCATTTTACTGTGCCTTTTTCCATTCGCAAATTCCTCCTAATGCTAAAATAAATTTATGAGATATTAATCTTTCCCATCAACATAAATATTATCATATCAAAAGCCTTGTTGTCAACGAACGAGAGGCATTATGAAGAAGATAACACCATGGAAATTTGCCACACAATAATATAAAGAAAAAGTGGTATCGCCCCTGTCAGAGGAATAAACTCCATTAAAGAAGTTCTTTCTTGCTGATCTAAGGAATTTTCTGATCCAACCCCTTCTTCTAAAAGAGTATGTGATATTAATTTCAAATGTCTCCATAGAAAAAAAGAGATCGCTATTCCTAAAACAGCTAACCCACCAAATACAATTAAACTCGCATAAAGCGATTCTTGAATCGTTGCTCCTGCCTCTGCTATTTCCTTATCAGGGATATAATCATCAAAGAGAAGAAAAAAGTAGCCGATGGATATGGCTAAGAGGTTATTAAAAACATGACCTATAATCCCTGCCCATAAAGATTTTGTTAACAAAACCAAAGAACCAAAAACAATTCCCAGTACCATAGGTCCAAGTAAATTGTAGATATTGTAGTGAAAAATTCCAAATAATAATGAGGTAAACATAACGGCTTTTATATTGCCTAGTTTTTCATACCCTCTCAAAATGACCCCGCGAAAAAGTACTTCTTCACATACTCCTGCTACCAAAGAAACAATGAATACCAATCGAAGGTATTCTGTCATATTGGTTGCCGCTGGAATTTGAGGTATATTTATCTCTCCAAATTGTATCAGTACATTCATCACCAATAGATTTCCAAACACAGCTGACGGATACATGAATATGGTAATAAGAATTACCAATATGATTTGTTTCCATGTCAAAGGATACAGCCTCAAAGTAGACTTAATATCCATTTTTTTTATTTCCAAAAGTCCAATTGCTGGCAGTAAAACAACAGCTAATTGGGTTATTAAGAGTCCGGTAAATATTTCTCGTGTTTGAGCATAAAAACCAATAGTAAAAAAAAGAATTGATCCTGCCAAAAATAGCAGGTTAGCATCAACAACTCGCAGTTTCTCTTCCCGGATCATTTATACACGCTCGCTTTCATGATTGAATTCTATTGACTTCTTTTTAAGAAGAATATTCAAAAAACTTTCTACTCCCATCATTAAAACTTCTTCATCAAAATTAAAACATCCATGATGAAGAGGATATATCAAGTCTTTGTCCCTATTCTTTGTCCCTAAAAAAAAGAATAATCCAGGATATTTTCGTTGATAAAAAGAAAAATCTTCCGCTAACATGATCGGCGCTATTTCTATTACCTCTTTTTCTCCTTGAGCCTCTTTCCACTGTTCCACCAAATCTCCAGGATTATGAACGGCTGGATAAAGCTCTCTTAGGTCTACATCGATACGACAATCATAGGTAAGTTCAAACCCCTCAATAATCGATAGCAGACGTTTTTTTAATATGCGGTATGATTCCTCTGTAAAGGTTCTGATGGTTCCTTCCATCGTGGCTTTTCGAGCTATCATATTCCGTACTTCTCCACCTTTGAGGGTTCCAAAGGTAATGACAGCAGGGTCTATTGGATTGATATTTCTACTAATGATCGATTGAAATGAGATTAATAATTGACTGGCAATCATAAGGGCATCTTTACCTGTATGAGGCATTCCACCATGGGCATTTTCACCCCACACAGTAATATCAATTTCACTGTTTTGTGCCATCATTGGACCAGACGCTATCCCTAAGGTACCTTGATTAATCTCTGGAAAAAGATGGAGTCCATATATTTCACATACCTCATACTGATCAAGAATACCCGATTGAACAATAATATCAGCACCACCGGTTCCTTCTTCTCCCGGCTGAAACAAAAAAACAATATGGTCTTTTGTTTTTACATCATCAGAGGCTATCGCCGCCGCTAATCCTAACAAAATGCTCATATGTCCGTCATGTCCACAAGCGTGCATACACCCAGGTTTTTGAGATTGAAAATCTAACCCAGTCTGTTCCTCCACTTGTAAAGCATCCATATCGGCTCGAAAACAGTAGGTTTTCCCACCAGGTTCCCCGGGAATATAGGCAAGAATGCCTGTGCCTGCAACTTGGCTTTCATATTGAATTCCCAGTTCATCCAGGCAATTTTGAATATATGATGCTGTATCTGTTTCTTGAAATGCCAGTTCCGGAATACGATGTAAATCCCGTCTGTGTTTTTTCAACCTTTCGGACAATTGTAGCTTTTCATAAAACCATCTCATCATTGTACTCTCCCGTCCTAACCCTCAGTGTCTATCTTCTTCCGTCACAATAAAAACATAAGGTATATTTCTGTAATGTTCACCATAGTTCAGCCCATAACCAACCACAAAAGCATCCGGTATTGTAAAACCAATATAATCCGGCTCCAAATCTTCTAATCTTCTGGAAGGTTTATTTAATAAAACACAGGACTTCAGACTTTTAGGGTTTTTTGTTTTAAGATGTTTCATCACATGGGTCAGTGTAAGTCCTGAATCCGCAATGTCATCCACTAACAGCACATCGTATTCTGATAAATCTTCTTCAACATCCTTATCGATGACGACCTTGCCACTCGTTTCAAACCCATCGCCGTAGGATGAACTGATCATAAAGTTTACTTTTACTTTTAAGTCAATCTCTCTTACTAAATCAGCACAAAATATAAAGCTTCCCTTCAATAAGGAAATCACATATAAGTTTTTGTTATGGTAATCCTGTGTAATTATTTTTCCAAGTTCTTGCGTTTTTGTTCTGATATCTTCCTTCGAACATAATGTTTCCCACTTTTTATCATCAATATTCATAACGACCCTCCCTATCATTACAACACCGGTTAATTATGTGAATTTTATTCTATTAAAAAAAGGATATACTGTCAATTTCATCTTACATGTAGGGCGGCTGGCCTTTATCTTGATTTAAGATATCTTTAATTTCTTTTAACAGGTGCACCACGCGATTTAGGGCATATTGGATGGAAATAAGTATTATAAATACGATTACCAATGGAACTACCCAAAATTGATTCAGACCCATTTTTATCCACCTCGCTTTTCCACTACTGATGATGATAAATGAATAACTCGTTTTCTGATCGTTCAGGATTTATATTTTCTGAAAACGACTCTGGCACAACGATCTTTTCCGGATTTCCATCGCTGATAAACCGATGACGGCTTCCTTTTTCAAACGCATTCATCCAGTCGTACATGCCTACCCCGTCTACCTTTGTTTCACTGGCACGGACTCGTCTGATGGCTGAGCCATCAAAGTTTTTATGATAAGGCGAATGATAGGGATCCCAACCTACTTCCAGTACGGCTACATGATGATAAGAAACATCTTCAAATTCGCCTGATACTAAGTAGTTCCACAATGCTTCGTTTTGGGGTCTGGAACCGAAAGGAAGGGCAAAAGTATTCACTTCATAGTCCGGCACATATTTTTGTACTAGTTGAACGATTCTTCCTAACTCTCGTTGTAAGGTATCAGCATCCACATCACCTAAATGCCGATGGGTTTCTGTATGGTTTCCAATATCCATCCCATTCTCTACCAAAAAATTCAATTTATAGTCTACCCAGTCAGCCTGACCAAAAGGAGTGCCTCCATTAATAAAAAAAGTGGCATGAGGCATAAAGTCTGGATGTTTTTCATGAAATTCCATTAGAATTCCAACAGCAGAATCCGGATCAATGATCCATTCTCCTGTTTCATCCTCTATCATATTGAAATTATTTTGATTTCCGTCATCAAAAGTTAGTACTACTGGTGTTTTACCAGCAGGTGTATTGATGTTTCCAGTAGCGTAATCTTCTAATCTTATTGGCCTGTAATTTGCTTCATATAAATTTTTCAAATCTTCCCGAAAATTTTCTGGCGTACGGGACCATTCTGCTTCCGGTTCTCTAATGTGATGATACATTAATACCATCACCTGGCCCATTTCATTGACTTCAAGGGCTTTGAAATCACTTTCCGTCATCTCCGGATAAACCGCTTCTTCTTCATCCTCTGTTTCTTCCAGAGAATGATTATCCTCATAATTTTCTTCTGCTAACGTATCTTCTGTCGTTTCTTTTGGTACTGAGTCAATATCTTCAGAATGACGGCAAGCCAGGGTTATTGTCATCAAAAAAATGACGGCTGCTATTGAAATGTATTTTTTCCACTTCATCTTCGACAACTCCTTATCGCTTTTTTTCTTTTCCGTAGGGGCAAACACGCATGCATATTCCACAAACAGCACCACGCCCAATATGCTGATATGCCTTTTTCATATGTTGGCTACAACGCACCGGATCAACAATAAGTTCCCGCTCTATCCCTGGTTTCCAGTCATGATTTCCTGGTAAAGCATATCCCGGGCAGGCTTTAACGCAAATATTACAGCTTCCACACCGGCTTGTTTCTATGGGAGAATGAACCGTAAGTGGTAGAGAGGTTAAAACGGTCCCTAACCGAACCTCCGGTCCAAATGCTTCTGTGATTAAGTTGCCACTTTTCCCTATCCAACCAAGTCCAGATCTGGTTGCTGCCATACGGTGAGAAATTCTTCCTCTATATTGAGGCGGTTTTTCATTGATGCTTTGAGAAGCTGGAATAGCATAGGCTGAATATCCCATTTTTTGAATTTTCAACATTATTTTCAAGCTAATCTGATCAATTAGGGTGTTCACCGTTCGATAGTGATGAAAATAGGTTTGGCTAGGGCCGATAACAGGATCTATCTCCTCTATAATCCGATTTGACAAACGAACAGCGTAAGAAATAGCTCTCGGCATATCTCTTAAAGAAGCAGGCAAATAGTTTTCTACATCTCCAAATCCTATTACATCAGCACCAAGATCCTGTAAAATTTCCCTTATCTCTTGGTTTTTTTCACTCACTTTAATCCTCCTCAATTATTTTCCGGTTGAAATAACGAACGTATGGCACCTAACATATACAAAGAACCTGCACAAAGTATTACATCAGATTTATCGGTTATTTCCAAAGCTTTTGTGACCGCTTTTTCAATTTTAGGTTCTATGGATACTTTTGAGTGATTCTGCCTGATTTTCTCCGCAAGGATTTCTCCTCTCATTGCACGATGACAATCCGGTTCTGTCACTATCACCTGATCAACCTTAGGTAATAATAAGTTAAGTACACTATCAATGTCCTTGTCTTCCAGCATCCCAACAACCCATGTAATAGATCTATTTTTTAATAGCAACTCAATGCTTTTCGAAAGAGCTTTTGCTCCTTGTAAGTTATGGGCACCATCAATGAGAACCATTGGATCATCATGGATTACTTCTAAACGTCCTATCCAACGTACATTTCTCAGGCCTTTTCTCAACTCCTGATCTCTGATTTCAAAGTGCCCTTCTTTCTCTAATATCTTTAAGGCAGTTAATGCCAGCATGCTATTTTCCACTTGATGCAGACCTGGTAAGGCGATGGTTATTTGACGATAAGATTGTTGGAATAAGGTTACAGAAAAAGTCTGGCTTTTAAGATGTGATTCGTGAATCTCGAACTGTTTAGGAACTACCTGATAAAAAGGTGCTTCTAATAACAATGCTTTCTCCTCTATGATTTTCAACGCTTCTTCATGTTGAAATCCAGTGATGACCGGCTTTCCTTTTTTAATGATGCCAGCTTTTTCACCAGCGATGGCTTCCAGTGTATTTCCAAGGTAAGTCATGTGATCATAATCTATTGGCGTAATAATGGTTAGTAATGGATCACTAATAACATTAGTAGCATCTAGCCGGCCACCAAGTCCAACTTCCAGAATTACGAAGTCAACTTTTTGTTCTTGATAGTAAAGCAATGCAATGGCTGTGACTATCTCAAATTCTGTTGGATGCTGAAACCCTTCTTTCAGCATCCTTTCAACGGCTTTTTTTACCTGCTCTGTTATATTGGCTAGTTCCTGGTCTTCAATGTTTCTTGTATTAATTCTTATTCGTTCATTAAACCGCTCTATATATGGGGATGTGTATAGTCCCACTTTGTAACCAGCTTCTATCAATACTGACTGGATCATTGAGCATGTGGATCCTTTTCCATTGGTTCCGGCAACATGAATTACTTTAAGGCCTTTTTCCGGATTTCCCAATTCTTGTAATAGGGTCTTGATATTTTCCAGTCCTAATTTACTTCCAAATTTATACGTTCCATGAATATAGTTCAATGCCTCTTGGTAATCCACGGACACATCCTCCCTCTCCCTTAGTATCCTGTTCCCGATCTTATTGAAGCTCTTTAATTCGCTTTTCAAGGTTTTGAAGCATTTCTTCAAATTTTACTTGTTTTTGTTTTTCTTCTTCAACTAATGTAGCCGGAGCTTTTTCTATAAACCCTTTATTGCTTAGTTTTCCTTGAACACGCTTGATTTCTCCCTGATATTTCTCTTTCTCTTTTTCCAGCCTTTGAAGCTCTTTTTGGATATCAACCAATTCTTCCAGAGGAATAAACATTTCAGCACCTGCAAAGGGGACAGAAACAGCTTGATTCGGTATCTTGTTTTGATCTTCAAAAAACGTTACATTGGATACAGAAGCCAGACTCATAAGGTAAGGCGTCCCTCTTTCCAGCAGACTCTTTAGTTCCGTTCGTGCATTCAATACCATTAGTGCGGCTTTTTTCGATGCTGGCACATTCATATCTGACCGTATGTTCCGAATGCTTTTGATCGCCTGTACCAACTGATCCATTTCTTCTTCTGCTTTTGGATTGATCCATTGGTTTTTGGTTACTGGCCAGGGAGAAATCATTATGTTATCTCTTTCTCCTGGAAGGCTTTGCCAGATTTCTTCCGTAATGAACGGCATAAATGGATGTAACAATTTCAAAATATTTTCTAATACTTCCACAAGCACAGCCTGAGCCGTATGCTTTGCTTCTTCATTCTCACTATACAGCCTGGTTTTGCTCATTTCAATATACCAATCGCAATATTCATTCCAAGTGAAATCAACGATTTTTTGTTGTGCAAGCCCTAATTCAAATTTGTCTAAATTTGAGGTTATTTCCTGCTCAACTCTTTGAAGTCGCGATAATATCCATCGATCTTCAAAGGTTAATCGTTGTTCTTTTTGGCTTAGAGTCGCCACTTCACCATCAAGATTCATCAATAAAAACCGAGTAGCATTCCAGAGCTTATTAGCAAAATTCCGACTAGCTTCCAGTCTTTCTTCGTGAAAACGCAAATCGTTCCCCGGACTATTCCCTTGAACCAGAGTGAATCGTAAAGCGTCAGCGCCGTACTCTTCAATCACTTCAAGAGGGTCAACCCCGTTCCCAAGAGATTTGCTCATTTTTCTACCTTCAGCATCTCGAACCAACCCATGGACTAACACATGCTCAAAAGGAATGTCGTCACAAACCTCCAAGCCGCTAAACACCATGCGGACAACCCAGAAGAAAATAATATCGTATCCTGTCACCAGTACATTTGTTGGGTAAAAATAATCTAGCTCTGGTGTTTTATCTGGCCATCCCAGTGTGGAAAAAGGCCATAAGGCTGAGCTAAACCAAGTATCTAAAACATCTTCATCTTGAACAATGTGATCTCCTTTACATTGGGTGCAAACCTCTGGCGATTCTCTTAACACCATCATTTCTCCACAGTCCTGGCAATAATAGGCTGGAATTCGATGTCCCCACCAAAGCTGACGAGAAACACACCAGTCTCTTATATTTTCTAACCAGTGAAAATAGATTTTACTAAATCTTTCTGGTATAAACTTTGTATGGTTATTCTTAACCGCATCAATGGCCGGTTTTGCCAGCGGCTCCATATGCAAAAACCATTGCTCCGAAGTAATTGGCTCTACAGCAGTACTGCATCGATAACATTGTCCTACATTGTGAACCCGTTCTTTCACACTCACTAATAAGCCTAGCTTTTCTAAGTCTTTCACCATCTGATGACGTGCATCATAACGACTCATCCCACAATAAGGGCCACCATTTTCATTAATACTAGCGTCGTCATTCATCACTCGTATTTGTGGTAACTGATGTCGTGTCCCTACCTCAAAATCGTTCGGATCATGTGATGGTGTTATTTTTACAGCTCCTGTTCCAAATTCCGGATCCACATACTCATCCGCAATAATGGGAATCTCTCGGTTTAACAGTGGTAAAATAACGGTTTTTCCTATAAGATGCTTGTATCTCTCATCTTCCGGATGCACAGCAACCGCCGTATCTCCTAAGATTGTTTCCGGTCTGGTAGTAGCTATTTCAATATAAGTATCCTCATCTTTTATCGGATAGTTGACATGCCAGAATTTCCCGGATTTTTCTTCATGCTCTACTTCGATATCCGATAAAGAGGTTTTACAGTCCGGACACCAGTTAATGATTCGGTTTCCCCGATAAATCAACCCTTTTTCGTATAAACGCACAAAGAACTCCTTAACAGCTTTGTTGCATCCTTCATCCATGGTAAAGCGTTCTCTTGACCAGTCACATGAATTTCCTAACTGTTTCATTTGGTCCACTATCCTGCGGCCATAGTTATCGCGCCAGTTCCAAGCTTCTTCAAGAAATTTTTCTCGTCCTATTTCGTTTTTATCTAACCCTTGCTCTTGCTTTATTTTGTCAACTACTTTCACTTCCGTTGCAATACTGGCATGATCTGTTCCGGGTAGCCATAATGTTTCGTACCCTCGCATTCGTTTGTATCTGGTCAGTATATCTTGCAGTGTCTGGTCCAATGCATGACCCAAATGAAGTTGTCCCGTAATATTTGGCGGTGGTAAAACAATACAAAAAGGCTCTTTTCCAGAATTTGGAGTAGCTTTAAATAAGTCTTTTTCCATCCAATCTTCATAAATTTTCTTTTCAAATGTTTTTGGATCATAATTCTTTTGCAATGTTGTTTCCATAACAATAACCTCCTATAGCATCTTGTTTTCTCACTTGTTTTTCAAAAATCAAAAAAAGCCTTCTCCTCCTTACAAATTATAAGGACGAAAAGACTTCGCGGTACCACCCTATTTCTCCTGCTTGCAGGAGCTCTTAAAAGAGAGATAACGGTCTCTTACCGTCTGGACTTACTCACTAATCGCTTCTGTCCAGATGCTCTGAAGCTACTTCAGCACCTATCAACCGTAAAACCTTTCAGCTAATGGTTTTACTCTCTGTAGATTTTAGTCATGCCTACTCCTCTTCATCATTGCCTCTCATCTTCTGTTTTTCATCATTATATCATAAAATACAATGAAAATGCATATAACAACCTCTCTTAATAGCCTTTTTCTAAATCTACCACATTCATCATATTCCCATTACCACCTTGAAATACTTTTAGGTTATTCTGTAAAATCGGCATGAGTTTTTCCATGTATTTCGTAGATTCACCACATATATGTGGTGTTATGACAACATTTTCCAGTTTCCATAAAGGGCTGCTTTGAGGTAATGGCTCTTCTTCAAAGACATCGGCTACAAAACCGCGGATCCACCTTTCTTTAAGGGCTTTTATTAAAGCTTCTTCATCAATGGTACCTCCACGTCCCATGTTGATTAAGCAAGCATTTTTTTTCATCACCGATAAGTTTTTTGCATTTATTATTTTTCTTGTTTTCACTGTTTCTGGTAAGAGGTTAATCACATAATCACTTTCTTTAAGAAGGGCTTCGATTTCAGTCATTCCAAAAGTATTATCCACATAAGGTATTTCCTCTGGGTTGTTTTTAATGCCGATCACTCGCATGCCCATTAAAGATGCTTTTTTTGCAATTTCCTGACCAATGCTTCCTAATCCTAAAATACCAACTGTTGCACCAAATATTTCATTTTGTTCTATCTGACGATCCCACGTACTGCTCATCTGGTTTCGGATCATTGAATGAATGTTTCTAGCCATCATAATCATGCTTGCGATAGCATATTCAGCCATATGAATCCGGTGTACGCCTTTTCCATTCGTAATAATAACGCCTTTTTCATGCAGTTCTTTGATTGGAAATGCATCTACTCCTACGGTAATTGCTTGAAGCCATTTCAGATTTTTACCCTTTCGAATAATGGATGCTTCACAAGGGTAAGTAACCAGAACATCTGTATCTTCAATCACTTCTTCTAATTGCTCTGGCTTATTGACAAACAATACTTTTTCGAACTTTTCCGGATCCAGCATCGCTTCTATTTTTTGTTGAGAAAAAGTGACGTGCGAGGGAATATTAAAAACAATTTTATACATTGGGTAACTCCTTTCCATATTTACATACATCTACAACCTTTCCTCCGGTTACTTCTGCAAGTTGTGCCATTGTAATGGGAACAGCCGTATTAGAAGTACCTGCCGCTGCATATACAGTATCAAATCGCTCCATACTTGAATCAAGAAGGATTTGGACATTTGTCAAACCAAAAGGGCAAACTCCACCAGGAGGGAACCCTGTTTTTTCAATACATTC
This sequence comes from Tindallia californiensis, assembly GCF_900107405.1. Classification (NCBI taxonomy): domain Bacteria; kingdom Bacillati; phylum Bacillota; class Clostridia; order Peptostreptococcales; family Tindalliaceae; genus Tindallia; species Tindallia californiensis. The sequence goes on from NZ_FNPV01000002.1 coordinate 122,473, forward strand.
TTCTTTTGAAGCCATTTTAGGTTTTATTCCTAACTGCTTCTTTATTTTACTGGTATTAATTTTTGCATCACCGCTAGTCACTACTAACACTGGAGTTTCTTCTGCAAGAAATAAAATAGATTTCGCAATTTGACCTACCGACACACCAAGTTGATCTGCTGCCATTTGGGCTGTTTTTGTCGACCCCGGTTCAAAGACGATCACTTTGGTGTTTATTGGAAGTGATTCTATATATTCTACCATATCGTCCAGCCGCTCTTTATCGGTCATTTCACCTTACTCCTCTCTTTTTTGTTTTTTAGCGAAGAATTACTTCTTCAAAGAATGGTTCTAATTGTTCTTTTAAGTAAGTCATTCTTATCGCTGGATATGACGTAAGCTTTTTTCTTCCACAAAGCACATTTTCATTATCACGAAAGTTTTGAAGAACGTACTTTTTAGCATCGGATATCCAATCAGCAATTTTCAAAACCTCTGTCTCCGTCAAAATTTCTGGTGATACAGTGGTTCTGAATTCATAGTTTTTCATCTGGTTTTTAATAACCCTAATGCTTTTATTGATAGCATCAAGATCTACACAAACGCCTGCAATCTGATCATATTTTTCCGGTGGCGCTTTTATATCCATGGCGATATAATCAATCAATCCTTCTTTGATAAGTGGTTCAATAATATCCGGTTTTGTTCCATTGGTATCCAGTTTTACACCATATCCAATGGATTTTATTTCTTGTATAAAGCCTCTTAAATCTTCTGATAATGTGCATTCACCACCTGAGATAACCACACTATCAATAAAAGAACGTCTCGTAATCAATTCATCCATCATTTTCTGTCGTTCTATCTGAACACCTTCGATACTCAACAGTTCTGCATTGTGACAATAGGAGCACCTAAAATTGCATCCTCGCAAAAAAATAACCGTTGATAAATGCCCTGGATAATCGATTAGCGATGTTTTTTGAATTCCGCCAATACGCATTTCGTCACTCCATTCCATCTTTTTGATGGTTATTAAATGATCCCTATACTTCTAAAAGCAAAAACAAAAGATGTCATGGTTACAATTGATAACAATGTACTTACCATAATAATATCTGAAGCCAGTTCTTTGTCTGCATTCATGGCTGCTGCCATAATAAAGGACACTGTTGCTGTCGGTACACCAGTCAGTACATAGATTAATATGATATCCTCTCCTCTATAGCCAAAAAACAGGGCTGAAACAACGGATAGCATGGGTAGTGCCACGAGTTTAATCGCACTGGCAATGAGTGCTATTGGTAAATTCTCCAATGTATGACTAATATTAAAAGAAGCACCAATCGCAATTAAGGCTAACGGCGTAGCAATCACAGCAAAGTACTCCATGGTTCTCTCGGCTACGACAGGAACTTGAACTGGGATCAGGGACATGATAATGCCGGCTGTGATCGCAACAATCAATGGGTTTTTTGCAATATCTGACAGGGTCTTTTTAAGGTGAATTTTCTTGGTGCGGTCTTTTCCTGCATATGACAAAATAATAACAGACATAACATTATACACCGGAACGATAATCGCTACAGCTAACGGACCTTTAATGGCGATGTGTCCAAGGATGTTCTCCATTAAGGAAAACCCTATGTACAAGAAATTTCCTCTAAATGCCCCTTGAGCAAAAGCTCCTATTTGGTCCGGTTTCTTTATAACAGTGTTTCCTAAAATCCAGGATAAAATAGCTCCACCAACCGTTACCACCGTTATAAATAAAATAAATCCTATATCAAAGTACTCTTGAAATGTCGCACCAGAAACATCGCAGAATAATTTAATCGGCAATGCCACATAAAAAACCATGTGATTTGCTTTTTTTACAAAGTCGCCATCTATTATTTCCTTTTGCCTCATAAGATAGCCAGAACACATGACCAAAAAAATAGGCAATGCGGTGCCAAGACTAAAAAACATATTTTCTATCATTGAGCTTCTCCTTGTGATGTGATATTAACTGACTAACGATTCATTCATGTACGATTATAACATATTCTTCTCTGTTTTTGACCCTTCGTCACGCTACGACTATTCGTCCTGAGTTCATTTTATTAAAAAGCTAACCTCCCTTTTATGCAAGGGAGGTTTTTTCTCTTATCCAGCTATTTCTTCCTTGGAATCTTTTTTAGCCGTTACTAGGTGATCCTCTTTTAGGCTTTCTTCTGGAACAAATTCCAGTCTATCCTTAAATTCTTCCCGTTTTCCTTTGTTCCATGATTGTACCGGTCGATGGAATCCAACTACCCTTGTCCAAACTTCTGTTTCTTCATTGCATTCAGGACAATTAAAATGTTCTCCTTTGATATAACCATGCTGCTGGCATATGCTATAGGTAGGGGTAATTGTCATATAGGGCATGTGAGAATTTTCAAAGCTTCTTTTTAATAACAGCTTCGTGGTTTCAATGTCCTGTACTTCTTCGCCAATAAACCCATGAAAGACAGTTCCTCCTGTATACTGTGTCTGTAAAGCTTCCTGAGATTTGATTGCTTCAAAAATATCTTTTGTGTGACCTACAGGAAGTTGTGTTGAATTAGTATAGTAAGGTTCTTCCTGACCCTGTGCAATGATTCTAGGGTAAAGCGCTTTATCTATTCGAGCAAATCGGTAGGAAGTACCTTCTGCAGGAGATGCTTCCAGGTTCCATAGGCTTCCTGTTTCTTCTTGAAAAATCTGAATCACACGATTCATAAATTCCATTATTTCCACCGCAAAGCCTTGTCCTTCTTCTGTGGTAATATCTTCTCCCAAAAGGTTTATACATGCTTCGTTCATTCCATTAAGTCCAACGGTAGAGAAGTGATTCTTAAAATACTCTCCTGTAGAATCTTTTACGCTTTGCAAGTAATATTGAGAGTAAGGATATAATCCTGCTTCCATATAATTTTCTAATACAACACGTTTTTCTTCGCATATTTCTTTTGCAAGCTCCATCAATTTTCGAACCTGTTTCTTAAACTCTTCTACGTTTTTGGATGTATAACCTATCCTTGCCATGTTTAAGGTTACCACATTAATAGATCCGGTCATTGGATTAGCACCAAACAATCCGCCGCCACGTTTTCTTAGTTCGCGATTATCAAGTCTCAATCGGCAACACATGCTTCGGATGTCTTCCGGTGCCATATCAGAATTCAGGAAGTTAGCAAAATAAGGTGTTCCAAATTTCCGCGTCATTTCCATAATAGAGTCGGCAACTTCTGACTCCCATGGAAAATCAGGAGTTATATTTATTGTAGGAATCGGAAAGCTAAAGGCTCGCTGAGCACCATCACCTTCCATCATTACTTCACAGAAAGCTTTGTTAAACAGATCCATTTCTTTCTGGAATTCACCGTATTTCTTGTCTACATTTTTTCCTCCTATGATGGCTGGCTGATTTTTTAATAGTGGGTGAGGAGCTATATCTAGTGTAATATTGGTAAATGGTGTTTGAAAACCAACTCTTGTCGGAATGTTTAAGTTAAAGACAAATCGTTGTAACGCTTTTTTTACCTGACTTAATGTTAATCCATCATAATAAATAAAAGGCGCTAAATACGTATCGATGCTGGAAACAGCCTGCGCACCTGCCGATTCACCTTGTAATGTATATAATAAATTAACCAGTTGTCCTAAAGCTGTCTCTAAATGCTTAGGAGGTCGTGACTCAACCTTCCCTTTTGCTCCTTTAAATCCTCTTCTCAGAAAATCTTCCATATCCCATCCGCAACAGTAAGGAGCCAATAACCCCAGATCATGAATATGTAAATCTCCTCTTATATGAGCATCTCGTAGCTCTTTTCGATAAATTTTATTAAGCCAATATTTAGAACTGATCGATTCAACAATATGATTGTTTAACCCTTGTAACGAAAAACCCATATTTGCATTTTCATTGACACGCCAGTCATCCAGACTAACATATTCTTCTACCATTTCTTCTGCATCCATAAAAAGGTTTTTTACTTCTCTTAACTCTTCCCTTCTCTTGCGATACAGAATAAATGCTTTTGCTGTTTTTGCGTGTCCTTCTTCTATCAATACCTTTTCCACAAGATCTTGTATGTCTTCAACAGAAGGTATACTGGCCCTGCAGGTTTCATTAACAATATCGACGACTTTTTTTGCCAGCACACCAGCTCTTATCTCATCATCGCCGCCCACTGACTGAACAGCCTTAAATATGGCATCCTTTATTTTGGTCATTTGAAAATCTACTATTTCACCGTTTCTCTTTTGTATTTTTGATATGGCCAACCTTTAGCGCCCCCTTTATTTAGTATCGATCATTTACTTAAATACAATATATAGTATAATTTAACGGAAATCCCTTGCATTTCAAAACCTTAAATTTCGTCAAATAACGAACTCTTAAAGTGTATTCTTCCTTTTTCACTCTTTATCATCTAATTAAAAAGGATTTCTTTTCTAGCCCCTTTTCTCGTATTGACAAATTTTTTAATGAATAGCACTCTCTGGTATTACTGCATGTGAAAGGCTTTGGTATTTTTGAAACCAAAGCCCCATTTTGGTGGTCCAGATTGAAATCCATCTTATTCCTTATCCTTATTTATTTTTTCAATTTTTTCTGTTAGTTCTGCCCATCGCATCAGCTTTTCTTCCAAATAAGCTTCCAATTTTTCTTTTTCTTTCATACTATTTTGAAGCGCAGCAAAATCTGTCTGTTGGTCTTCCATCTGGTTTTCAACAACCTCTATTTGTTTTTCTATGTTTTGAATTTCCGGTTCGAGGGTTTCGTATTCCTTTTTTTCATTGAAGCTCAGTTTTAATCCTTTTCGTTTTTTATTGTCTCGTTCATTGGTTGTAAAGTCCTTGCTTTTCCTTTGGTCCTTGTCAGGCTTTGAGGATTTTTCGGATGATTGTCTTTCCATCCATTCACTGCAAGATCCTTGATATTCTTGTACTGTCCCATCTCCTTCAAGAATAAACAGTCGGTCTACTAATCTGTCAAGCAGATATCGATCATGCGAAGATATGATCACAGTACCTTCAAAAGAAAGCAGGTATTCCTCTAACAACGTAAGCGTATATAAATCCAAATCATTTGTCGGCTCATCCAACAACAAAAAGTTAGGCTCTTCCATCAGTTGTCTCATTAAATAAAGCCTTCTTTTTTCGCCACCAGACAGTTTGCCTATTTCTGTCCATTGTCTTTCCTGACTAAACATAAATCGTTCCAATAGTTGTGAAGCAGAGATTTTTCGGTTTCCTTCAACCGTCATATATTCTCTACCTTCCCGTGCATACTCCAGCACACGCAATTCTGGGTTTAGATCCTTACTTTCTTGATCAAGATAAGCCGTTTTAATCGTTTTTCCCCACTTCATGGTCCCAGCTATGGGTTCAAGGTTGCCTGCCATTAATTGCAGTAACGTGCTTTTACCTGTGCCATTCTTCCCTACAATGCCTACTATTTCCCCTGGTTTTAATAAGAAATTTACGTTTTGAAGAATTGGTTTTCCCTCTTCGTAAGAGAAAGATACTTCTTTCGCCTCTAATACTTGCTTTCCCATCCGCTTTTGCAGAAGTGGAATATCCAACTGCTTTTCACTGTCTTTGACCATTTTTTCTTCCAGATTTTCAAATCGGTCAATTCTAGCTTTTTGCTTGGTGCTTCTTGCCCTAGCACCACGCCTAATCCACGCAAGTTCTTTTTTGAATATGGTTTTCATTCGTTGCTGTTCTTTTTTATGATCATGAATGATTTCTTGCTTCTTTTCCAAATAATATTGATACGCACCAGAAAACAGTGTCCATTTTCCTTCTTCCAATTCACCGATCGAACTCGTCACCCTATCCAAAAAGTATCGATCATGAGTGACAATAACCAGCGCTTGTTTTCTCTGGCATAGCCAATCTTCCAACCAGGAAATCATTGCCAGATCCAAATGATTCGTCGGTTCATCTAACACTAAGAGTTCTGATGGCTGTATTAGAGAACGTGCTAAAGAAATCCGTCTTCTCTGTCCACCGGAAAGCTGTTGTACTTTCATCTGATAATCAGATAAACCTAGTTTTGTTAAAATCGTTTTTGCTTGTGTTTCTAGTTTCCATAGGTTTTTATCTTCAATCTGCTGATGAAGTCGCTGCCATTCTTCTGAGTACTGTACATTATTGGGAAAGTGTTGCAGTTGTTCCGTTACTCTATTGTACTCAGAAAGCAACTTCATTTCCGGATTTTCACTTTTCATCACCGCTTCTAAAACCGTATGATCTATTTTTTCTTCTGTTTCCTGAGAAACCATTTCCACCCGGCAATTTGGATGAACACTTACATTTCCAGAATCTGGAACTTTTTTTCCTGCTAAAATATTTAGCAACGTGGTTTTACCGGTACCGTTAGCTCCAATAATTCCCAATTTTGTCTCTGAACCAATATAGAGTGTTACATCTTTAAGTATGGGCTGTATCCCATACTGGTGTGTCACATCTTCAAGACTTACATAATTCATTGTTTTTCCTCAATTCTATTTCTAGTTGGTCGCTGGAAACAATCCCATTTATTCTCAGTTGATTCTGCAGCAACTGCTTGCTTTTTTCAAGACGTTCATCATCTTGACTCGAGTCCATCAAAGATACTTTTCCCATAGAGTGAGCCTTTGTTATTGTTGTATTTTCCATGATCATTCGCATTGTTTGCTTCACCGTGCCCTCATTTCCATCGTGTATCCTTGTTCCTTCCGGCAAAGCAGCTTTCCATTGGTTTTTAATCAGTACGTAATGAGTGCACCCTAAAACAACACCGTCAACATTTAAGGGTTGTAACGGAGCTAACAATTCGTCAAGTTTTTTTGTTACTTCTTTAGATTCCGGTCCATACTCTTCGATGATTTCCACTAAACCGTGACATGGTAATGTGACAATATTATGTTGAAGGTCCATCTTTTTCACAAGTGCAGCGAATTTTCGCTCTTTCAGAGTTAACCCTGTAGCCGCCACCAGTATTTTACCTGAACTTGATTTCGTTATGGCTGGCTTTACTGCTGGTTCCATCCCAATTATTGGAAATGAATATTTTGCACGCAAGGCAGTTGCCGCTGCACTAGTAGCCGTGTTGCAAGCAATAACAACAGCTTTTGCTGATTGTTTTTCTAATATCCGCATATGATTTAAGGCATGGTTTAATACCTCTTGGGACTCCAACTCTCCATAAGGCGCATTTATCGAATCACTGATATAAACAAAAGATTCTTTTGGCATTGCTTCAATTAAATTTGCTAAGACGCTTATTCCTCCATATCCGGAGTCAAAAACGCCTATTGGTCCCTGATTTACTTCTTCCACTTTACTTCCAACTCCTGCCTTAATTGTTCCGTCCCTGGTTTTCCCAGTAATGAAAACATATTTCTTTTATAATCTTCCACACCAGGTTGATCAAAAGGATTAACCCCTAACATATATCCACTGATCGCACAGGACTTTTGAAAAAAGTACATTAAATAGCCTATCCAAAAAGCGCTTTTTTCCGGCACTGAAAGAATACCTACAGGCACACCTCCATCGATATGTGCCATAATCGTTCCTTCAAGGGCTTTGTTGTTTATCATCCCTAATTCCTTGTTCTTCAAATATTCCAGCCCATCATTATTATCACCTGTATCAGGAACTAAAACACTTTCCTTGCTTTCTTCCGTTTTGATGACCGTTTCAAAGACAATTCTTCTGCCATCTTGAACGTATTGACCCATCGAGTGTAGATCGGTTGTGTATTGCAAAGAAGTGGGGAAAATTCCTTTTTTTTCTTTTCCTTCGCTTTCCCCAAATAACTGTTTCCACCATTCGCATAAATAATGATACTGTGAATCAAAGCTTGCTAGTATTTCGATGCTCTTACCCTGTTGGTATAAAAAAGATCTATACGCCGCATATCGATAAGCGGCGTTGGATTTAAGACAAGGAGTTTCAAGACTTTTCTCTGCCTTTGCTGCACCACAAAGCAATTCGTCGATATCAATACCAGCAGCAGCAATCGGCAACGTTCCGACTGGTGTAAAAACAGAATATCTTCCTCCAACATCATCAGGAATAATAAAAGATTGATATCCTTTTTCATCAGCCAGGTTTTTTAAAGCACCTTTTCTAGCATCCGTCGTCACGTAAATTCGTTTCCGACTCTCTATATCACCATAACGTTCTTCCAATAACTGCCTAAAAATCCGAAAAGCAATTGCAGGTTCAGTGGTTGTTCCAGATTTCGAGATAACATTTATTGAAAATTCTTTCCCTTTTAACCAATGCTTTAGATGATATAAATAGTCGGCATCCATCTGATGTCCAGCAAAAACTACTTGTAGTTCTTTTGCCCTTCCCTTTTGGGTTCCAAACAAACGACTTGGTTGCAGCAGTTCTAACACAGCCCTCGCACCTAAATAAGATCCTCCTATCCCGATTACCACTAAAACATCTGACTGTTCTCTGATAGCTAGGGCAGCTTCTTTTATTCTCTCTATTTCTTCTTTGTTTATTTTTGATGGCAACTCCAACCAACCAAGGTATTCTTTTCCAGGGCCAGTTTTCTCATGAAGTAATTGATGGGCTAAATTTATGTGAGGTTGCAATTTTTGAATGGAATCATCGGTTATAAGGCTTGCTGATTGACTAATATCAAAATCAATGATTTTCATTTCATACAAACCTCCTCATTATCTCACTGTATTTTTTAACGTTCCAAGACCTTCTACCTTGCAAATAACTTCGTCTCCTTTTTGCAAGTATTTGGGAGGATCAAAGGCCATCCCAACACCCGAGGGTGTTCCAGTGGCTATCATATCACCTGGCTCTAACGTAAACCCTTTTGAAAAATCGCTAATGACATATGGCAGATCAAAAATAAAGTTTTTTGTATTAGATTGTTGCCTTATCTCGTCATTAACATGACAGCTTAGATCCAGTTTCAGAGGATGATCCATCAGGTCTTTGTGTACAATCGCCGGACCCATAGCGGTAAACCCGTCTAGGCTTTTACCTCGTAACCATTGACTATGAGTGGCTTGCAGATCTCTGGCACTTAAATCGTTCATGATTGTATATCCAAAAATATACTGATAAGCGTCTTCAACCGAGATGTTTTTTCCTCTTTTGCCGATGATAGCCACTACTTCTACTTCATAATCAATCATTTTAGTCACTTCATCCTGAACCTTAATTTCTGCCTGTGTTCCAATTATTTCTGTTGCCATTTTTCCAAAATAAATAGGTGCCTTGGGTGTTGTTTTTCCTTTTGCAAAGGAAGTTTTCAACTCATCTGCATGATCCTGATAGTTAAGACCAAGACAAATAATATTTCTAAAAGGCCTGGGAATCGGTGCCAGCTGTTTAAATTCTCTTAATGAATATGGTTTTTGATCTGGTATATTCAAATAATACCGAACTTTATTGACCATCTCTTCATCTTCTTGACGAATCAATTCCAGGACAGAAACAGGTGCCTTTTCTCCAAAAATTTGCTCGAACGTATAAAAATGCTCTCCGTCTTTTGTTAATACACCAGGCACTTCCTTCACGTCCGCTTTTACCGTAATAAACTTCATCTACCATTCTCCTCCCTTCAAACATTGCTTTAAGCGACTTTCCAAGTTTTTTGTTAATTAATTTTCATCCATTGACGCTAATAGAGTCCAAGAATAATTCCTGCTATATTAAAGTAGACCACCAGAGCCATGGCATCAACAATGGTTGTAATTAGCGGACCTGCCATAATGGCTGGGTCCAGCTTCATTCTTTTTGCAAGGATAGGCAGCATCCCACCAAACAATTTTGCCATAATGACCGTTAGTGCCAATGTTAAAGATACGGTTATGGCAATTGCTAAAGAAGCATTGCTTATCAGCAGCATGCGGACAAAATTAACGCTTGCCAGCATGATTCCAACAAGGATACTGATACGAAACTCTTTCCACAACACTTTAAGGTAATCATCTAGCTCAATTTCTCCAAGGGCAATCCCCCGGATAATTAAAGTGGATGTCTGATTGCCTGCATTACCTGCTGTATCCATTAACATCGGAATAGCCGCCGCCAGAATCACTACCGCGCTAAGAACGTCTTCAAATCTCCCAATAATATTCTCTGTAAAAGTAGCTGATATCATCAGAACCAACAGCCAGACAATCCTTCTTCTTGCAAGAAGAAAAATGCCTGTATTCATGTATTCTTCTTCACTAGGTAGCAATGCAGCCATTTTTTCAAAGTCTTCTGTATTTTCCTGTTCAATAACATCAACAATGTCATCGATGGTGATAATACCCACCAGTCTGTCTTCCCGATCTACTACAGGTAAAGACATTAGATCATATTTCTTAAACAAATCAGCAACTTCTTCCTGATCGTCCAGCGTCGTTGTGCTAATAACATCTACATCCATTATTTCAGCTACCTTAAGGTGATCATCGGCTAAAATTAGTTTTCGTAAGGATATAATTCCTTCCAGCTTTCTTGTTTCATTTAAGACATAGCAAGTATAAATGGTTTCTTTGTCAATGCCGTTCATCCGAATATGTTGTAACGCTTCCGCCACCGTCATTTCTTTTTTTAAGGATACATATTCAATGGTCATAAGGCTTCCTGCCGAAAACTCAGGATAGTTTAAAAACTGATTGATCAGCTTGCGTTCATCGTCTGTAACTCTCTTGAGAATACGTTTAACCACGTTTGCCGGCATTTCTTCTAAAAAGTCAATTTTATCGTCAAAATTAAGTTCTTCTACAATATTTCTAAGTTGATTTTCATGAAGTGTATCCACAATATTCCTTTTTTGTGTAGGTGATAAGTATGAAAACACATCAGCGGCTAAGTCTTTTGGCAAGAGTCGAAAAATAATGGTTGTATTATTAGGATATTCTTCTGCAACTTCTTCTATCAATTCCGCTAAATCTGCTGCCTTCGCTTCAGTAAAAAGCTCCCTCAACTGGATGTATTTTTTTTCCTCCAGAAGTACTAAGACTTCGTCAAAAAAAAGCTTCATTTCTTCATTCATACTTGTCACCACCTTTATTTACTTTTACAGACCCCAAATAAGCAGTCTCATCTTAAAAATTAATGACATCTCTCCTCATGTAAACATTTAATACAAGGCCTATGGCCATAAAGTTTGTTAACATAAATGTCCCCCCATGACTAATAAAAGGAAGTGGTTTTCCTGTTACAGGCATAAGTCCTATCGCCATTCCAACGTTTATAAAAATATGAAAGGCCAACATAAAGATAACTCCTACCACTAAAAACATACCAAAATCGTCTTTTGCATTCATCGCAATATAGATGCATTTTACTAACATTGCAATAAAGAGAAATAAAAGAACTGATGCTCCGATAAAGCCTAACTCTTCTGCGATCACAGAAAAAACAAAATCTGTATGTCTTTCTGGTAAAAATCCATACTGACTCTGTGTTCCACTATAGAGTCCTTGTCCCCTTAACATCCCTGCACCAACAGCTCTTTTTGACTGAATAATTTGATAGCCTGCCCCCATAGGGTCCATCTCAGGGTTAAGAAAGATAAGAATACGAGTGCGCTGGTAATCCTCTAACAGATTCCAAAAAATCGGCATGGTAAAAAGGCCTAGCACGGCTCCCATAAGGATATATTTATAACGCAATCCCGCTATAAATAACACCCCAAAAATAATTGCTCCCAGAACGAGCGTCGTTCCCAGATCAGGCTGTAACATAATTAAAACAAGGGGCGCAAACATAAACCCCAGTATCTTAAATAGGGTAGCTGGCTGATTAATATATTCTTTTTGATCATCAACAATCTTCGCAAGACAAATAATCAGTCCAATCTTAACAAAATCGGCTGGTTGAAAACCAATGCCCCCTATACGAATCCAGCGACTAGCTCCCCAATCTTCCTGTCCTACACCAATAATAAGCACCATCAGTAAAAGAGCATTGCTGATCAGATAGATTGGAAGTGCCAATCTTTTTAAGGTTTTATAATTTATAGAAAGCATAAAACACATTGCCATCAATCCAATAGCAACTGATTTTATCTGACTCCTTACAAAATGTGGTGCTCCTAATCGATGGTTCAGGGTTGAGCTGGAGATAATAACCACCCCGTAAGCACAGATTAACAAAACAATCACTACCAGGGTAAAGTCAATTTTCTTCAGCAATTTACTATCATTTATCAATACGTTCACCTCAAATGTCTCTGTCTATAGAATTCTTTGTTAATGGAACCCTTAAATCAGTTTATATCAGTTTCCATCTGTTTGCAACTACTTGACGAGGAAGAAGAAAAATTCCTTCCGTTAGAAAAAACGACGAAATAATCGTCGTTTATGTCATCAGATTTAACACAGTTTATCAAAACTTGTTACTTAAATATGCTTAATTGTATTGGTCCACTTTCCACAACGGTCTCCCCACCGGGCAACCACTTCATTATCAACCTTCACTTCAATTACTTCACAATGGTTGGGACAATCTTCACATTCAAATGTTCTAGGCGTAAAATCAAGATCTACCGCTGCAAAACCACGGAATTTTGTTTGAGCACCAGATACTTCTATTTCATCCTTTGCCAATATGGCAGCACCAACGGCACCCATTATATCAAAATGATCCGGTATAATCACTTCATGATTAATCTCTTTTTCAAAAGCCGCTTTAATCCCTTCGTTTGCCGCTACTCCCCCCTGAAATACAAAAGGTGGCTCTAATTTTTTTCCACGACCAAGGTTGTTAATATAATTTCGTACCAATGCTTCGCAAAGCCCTTTAATTATTTCCGCTTTTGAAAAACCAAACTGCTGTTTTGCAATCATATCAGATTCAGCAAAAACAGTACATCTTCCCGCAATCCTTACATCTCTCTGAGCAGAAAGTGCTTTTCCTCCAAACTGATCAATGGGAATACCAAGCCTTTCTGCCTGGTGATCCAGGAAAGAACCTGTTCCAGCAGCGCAAACTGTATTCATCGCAAAGTCAACCACCATCTGTTCTTCTATGATAATAATCTTAGAATCCTGACCACCTATTTCAAAAATTGTTCTTACATTCGGAACAAAATGAGCTGTTGCTGTTGCATGTGCGGTTATTTCATTCTTTATTACATCAGCACCAATCATAACTCCTACCAATTGCCGACCACTGCCAGTTGTCCCTACACCACGTATCACAGCTTTTTCGGGAAAATCTTTTTTCAGCTGTCTTAAGCCTGTTTTGACTGTCTCTAAAGGCTGTCCATTGGTTCTAATGTATTGGCTTGAAATTACTTTTGCATTATGATCAATAACAACGATATTGGTACTAACAGAGCCAACATCTACTCCCATAAATAATTCCTGCAAATGATCCATCCTCCTGTCAAACAAAAACGAAGCACGCTTTTGTAGCAAAGTATTTTAGTTTCGTGTAAAAGCACCTTCAGTTAGAAGAACAGCAATGTTTCGGTTCATTTCCTTGGATTTCCTTTTTTTGTTTTTCAATCTTTTGCCTTCGTTTTCCTCTCACTAGATCCACGAAAGCTTCTACCCTTGTTTGATTATTTGCAATTCCGGTCTGCTCATCTAAAGAAATGGTGAGTACAGGAATATGATAGTCTTCACTTATTTTAGGAATAATACTTTGAGAAACAAGTTCCGGCAGGCAACCAAAGGGCATTAAGTGAACAACGCCATCAAATTTTCTCTGCCCATAGTCTACGATCTGCCCAACACTTTGTTTTGCATGTCCGCCTATTAAAATCGGTATGTACGGCTCACCTTTTTTAAGTACGGCCTTTTCATGGGTCCAGTTCATCCATTTTGGAAGCATGTTGTAGGTTACCCATTGGGACAAATACTGAGACCTTTCTACTTCCGCTCCCAAGCTGTTTAACAGTTGCTCCATTTTCATGTTGATCGAATCTTCCATTACAACATAAATTTCCCCAACGATACCAATTCTAATCCGTTCACTTTCTTCAACCTCTTTTGTCGGAATCATCTTTAATTTGTCTTTTCCATTAGCAAAAGCTTCTTTTAAGGCTCGAAACGTAAAGGCCTGATCAAAATCATGCTGAATTTTTTCCCATAACCTGGTCGTTTCGCCAGGATTTTTTTCGTAAGCTCTAATACCCTGAACCATTTTTTCCAGATAATCTAATTTGCCAATCATATCATAAATAAATGTCATGGCTTTCAACACTTGGTGCCAGGGAGTTTTGCCCTTGAGTTTTATCATGTTTTTATAAAATGTACCGGGATCTCGAAACATGGAATCAAAGACAATAAAATCAACGTTATATCCTTCTGACTCAAGAATCTTCTGATGTACTTTTTCATAAAACCCTGCTCTGCATGGTCCATTGCCACCAGAAGTTATAATTACTTCCGCTCCCTTTTGGATGGCTTCAAAGTAACTTCCCATAATTACTTTAAGAGGAAAACATGCAAATTCCGGACTATATTTCACGCCTATGTTAATGGTTTGTCTGGTTGGCTTTGGAGCCATGATCACATCATGCCCCAGCATTTCAAGAAGTTTTTTGTAAACAACTGTTGTTCCCATATAAGGAAAAGTCACTTTCATGCCAGTGCCCCCTTTTTGCTGTTTCTTTTTTTGCGCTTTAACATGTCTACAAAAGCTTCCACTCTTGTCTGTAAATGATTTTCGCCAGAGTGTTCGTCAATTCTAACCGTCATAAAAGGCTTTTCGTATCGGGTAGAATCTAATTCAAGTAATTTCCCTAACATGGAATCAGGTCCACAGCCAAAAGCTGTAACATGAATCATTCCATCAATGTCAGAATCTTGATAAAAGTGATTTCCGGCAGCAAACAGTTTATCACTAAAAGTCCAAAAAAGTGTCTTTGGCATATTGGCCAACTGGGCTTTCAGTTTATCTTCACTAAGCATTTCGAAGGTTTTAACACGTACACCCATTTCTTTTAGCCGATTAAGAATATCCAAACTAATAACAGAATCATAAATATTATAAACATAACCCAATACACCAATGGTAATTTCTATATCCTCAGATTTTCCATCTGTATTTTTTGATCGTCTATCTTCTAATATTCTACAGTTATCGTTCATAACCATTTCTGTGGCTTCCGGTATATCATATCCTTTCAAGCTAAGCTCTCTGAATTTTTTCCATACGGCTTCCGCTTTTTTTAAGGCCTTTCGATTATCGCTCCTTCTGATATCACATTTTTCTTCAAAAATATGATATTGTTTTATTGAAGTTGCTAAATCTTCCGTAGTGCTTTCAATATACGGAGAAAGTAAAATTGACTCTATTTCCGGAAAAGAATGTCGAATAATATCTGGTAAACCCATAAATTTCGGACAAAAAAACTGACCTTTCTGAATGGATACAAATCGCGGCACAAAGATATAATCGACTTTCTTTTCCATTAGCTCCAGTACATGCCCTAAGTATACTTTTATCGGAACGCAAATTTCTGGCACCGAATGTTTCGCTCCATTATCCATAATCCATTTATTGGTTGGGCTGCTGACTATTGTTTCTATGCCTAGTGAATCCAGATATGTTTTCCAGAAAGGATAATAGTAATGATACAACAAAGCACGTGGAATACCAATTTTCATTTCCAATCCTCCACTCTTTTAAGATACCTTAAAAGTATCAAAATAGCTTGAACTAAGCTTTATCTATATTATACCCTTTTGAAGCAACACTGCCAACTAATAGAAATTCCTATTGCCCAAAGGCAACACTCCATCTTTTCTCCAAGGTCGTTTATGATTTTTCTAAATAAGCTTTTGTTTTTTCTAATAGGACTAATACATCCTGCCACGTAAAGGTTTCGGAAAACTGACTGGATTTTTTCCGTATGATTTGTTTGATCATACGGATATCTTTTGCAATATCTTTTTCCAGCTCTATTAGTAGTATGCTATTTTCTTTTTTTAATTTTTTCTGCATACGAAGCTGATGGTTTGCTTTATAGTTTGCCAAACTTTCCACGGTTTTGTAAACCACCAGTGCCGTTGAAACCGTAGCTGCTTTTTCTATTGGTGATTGCTTTTTTCTTTTTGTGTTTGTAACGTAAAAAACAATACCAGCCGTAGCCAAGCCTGCCGAAATACTTGCAATTTGATTCATAGCCATCCTGGAAATCGATGGTTTTACATTCTCTGGCAAATACAAATTATCTCGTTCATAGGTTTGTCGCACTTGTTCTATATGTCGCTCTTTTATTTCTAAGTGATGGATGACTTCATTAAAAAAATTTTTTTCACCTTCGTCTTCATAATAATCAGCTTTCATCACTCGGTACAAGTCTTCCAGAAGCGAAAAACGAATAAGGTTTTCTTCTTGATCATTAAGATGCTTCATCATCTGTTGAGTTAAGGATGTAGCGGATTCATCCGGATCCATCATATATTCAAAAATTACTTGCCTGTCTCTATCTTTCAATGCAATGCTTTTTAGCGCCCGATAAAACTCTTTCATCGTCATGGCTTCCGGCTTGTTTTGAGATAAGATCATCAAGCCTAAAAGCTTACCATAGGCTAATCTGTTTTCAACAGGCATTTTTCGTGGTTCTCGCACTTTTGTTTCTTTTACCATCTATTCCACCTCACCATTACAAGATTCATTTTTCTTCATTGTACAACAAGACAGGTGAAAAGTACACTTAACTCTCTCTGCCTATTAAGCATTAAAAAACAACGGCCTCAGGCTGTTGTTTTTTAATGCAATCAAACTACTTTTTTACTCTTCCATTTCAATGATTTCATTTTTTTCATTTTCTGTTAAAATTTTCTCTAAATCCAATAACAAAATAATTTTATCAGATACTTTTCCAATACCGGTAATATATTCCCGTTCTGCCCCTGCAATGATCTCAGGAGCATTTTCGATTTGCTCTTCGCTAATCGTCAACACTTGAGAAGCATCATCCACAATAAAGCCAACCTGTTTTGTCTCCAGATTTATAATAATAATCCGGTGATCTTCCCCAACTTCTTCTTGGGCTAGATCAAAGCGTTTTTTAATGCTTACAATTGGAACAATACTGCCCCTTAGGTTAATAATCCCCTCAATAAATGCCGGTGTATTCGGAACACTTGTTACGGTCTTGTGTTCTGTAATCTCTTGTACATGGTTTATTTCAACACCATATTCTTCCTTTTCAAGCTTAAAAATAACATATTGTTTTTCCATGATAAGCCCCCCCTTTTCTTTTTACATTCATATTATCCTTTAATAACCACTTTTCCACTGAGTGTTTGCCATGGCAAGACCAGATCCTTTTGCTGTTCCATCACAAATCCAATATCTTTATAAGCTTCTGGAGCTTCTTCTCCTATGTCATTCATTTTTCTTTTCCCAAGAATCACTTGCTTCTCAGCCAACTTAGCGGTTACTTGCTGTTGACTAAACTGTTTCTTTGCTTGTTTTCTGCTCATATTTCTACCGGCACCATGGGAGCAAGATTCAAATGACCTGGGATTTGCCAACCCTTTTACAATATAAGAGTTCATCCCCATAGCTCCGGGAATAATGGCTTTTTCTTCTTTCGAAGCTTTTACAGCACCCTTGCGATGAACCCATAATAGTTCTCCATCATGAGTTTCTCTATTCACATCATTATGATGGACATCCAAAATAGGTGCTTCTACGATCAGATTCTCTTTTTCCTTAAAAACTTGCCATAAAGCCTTCATCATATGAAGTCGGCTTTCTCTTGCAAAGTCCCGTGCCAGATTCATCCATTTTATATAGGATTGTCCTTCCTCACTCTTAACAGGGATGAAATCTAACTCCATTTTATCCGGCACCTTGCTTTCCCACCGTTTCCTGTTTTTTCGGGCAACTTGATTAAAGTAATTGGCTATTTTGTACCCAATGTTTCTTGAGCCCGAATGAATCATAAAACAAAGTTTTCCTTCATTATTTTGTTGAAACTCTATAAAGTGATTCCCTCCACCCAACGTACCCATTTGATAAAAGGAAGCATTTAATTCACTCCAGATTGTTGGATGACGTTTTTCCTCTTGGTTTTCTTTCATAAAGACTTTTACACAGTTGGATATCTGCGGTGTTTTATGATGACTAAAACTTTGAGGAATCCGATTCATCGCTGTATGAACGATTTTTTCTAATACATTTCTATCCAACCTATCCATCTCAATTTTCGTTTCGCAAAACGCTACACCACAACCAATGTCTACTCCAACCGCATTAGGAACAACAACCTCTTTTGTTGCCATCACTCCTCCTATAGGCATTCCAAATCCTTGGTGCACATCAGCCATCAAAGCGATCTGCTTTACGGCATATGGATAAAGAGAAAGATTTCGCACCTGTTGTAAACATCCCTCTTCGATCCACTCTAAACCCGGTAGCCAGATATGAATCGGTAATGCCTTTTTTTCGTTACCGTTAATACCGTCTTGAACTGTAAACATTCACTCCACTACCTTCCTTCCAAGCCTTAACCAACACATGCTTTCTGACTTTTATTCTCTGATACGTAAAATCACATCAAAGTATTTTGAAAAAATAATAGAATATACCTAGTATTGACAATACGAAAACAATAATAAGATTAATCCTATAATAGTCACCTTTTCTTCTGCTTCTTTTTTTATTGATGATTAGCCCTATCGAAGACAAAATAAGCAACACTATCATTAAATAAAACGCATAACGCAACACTTCGTAGTTCCATCTTGGACTTACTTGAATATCAAAATACCTATCAAAGAAAGTTTCAAACTGTGGTTGTGCCTGATCAATCAGAATAAGCAGTGGAATCATCAAAGTCCAAGAAACAATCCCTATCCAGCGAATCATTTTTAACCAAATATCTTTTCCCTTACGTCTGTTTCTACGATCATTACTCACGCCTTTTTCCATTTTCACAACCTCCCTCCACCCTGCACTGAGTTTTCATGGAGTAAAATAGCCGCGCCTTGTTTGTTGCGTTATATCGCCTTACTGGATACTATTGCTTTAAGATTTTTGGACCCCATCACAGCCCCTGTTCCATTTCTACCATTGGCACGATTTTTCATCGTGATAATACATGAGTATCTCACCATATTTTCTCCAGCCGGACCTATTTGAGCCATTTCAAGTTCCTCGGAGTGAAACTCTTCCCTGATCATTCTTTCCGATTCTCCGGTAACTTTTCCCCATAGCTTCGCAGCATCTCGCATCTCGTACTGATTCTCATTCATATAAATGAATACCGGCTTTTTTGCTTTACCTCTAATAATCATCGCAACAATATCCTTGCTATTTAAGATCTGAGGTAAATCACTTTCCACTTTGCTGTCTCCTACCTTTGCATTAATTGGGCTTTTAGTGGTTATAATAAGATGATTCCCATCAGCTCCAATTTTATCGTTTCGATCATAGGTGAAGACAAGAATATTAGCCGGAGACAATGGCTCTGCATTAGAATCCATTTCTTGAAGAAGTACGTAAAGACCAAACGCAACACCGTCCGGGTAAAGCTTAGCAACATCATTTTCAATTTCACGTTCAAGGATGGTCTCATGGTATAAATCTATATCCAGTATCTTTACTGTATCTTTTGGGTTCATCGATTTGCCTCCTAAAGCGATCACTGCTTAATTTTGGAAATATTTATAAGTTTTTGTTAATAGTTCTTGCTTTACATTATATATGAATTATTGGACAGATTCACTATTTTTTCTTGAAATAGTGGGTATATATGTTTTATATGCTTCCGTTTCACCTCATTCTTTAAGCAATTTCTTTAAGCAATCGATTTTATGAATCAATGAAAGGTTTGATCTCTATGAAAGAATTAAAAACAAAACTACTTAGCCTTGGTGCTATAGGAGGAGCTGTTCTTTCAGCTTTTTGCTGAGTGGTCCCTATCCTTTTTGTGTCCCTCGGGTTAGGCGGCCTAGGTCTTTCTTATGTATCAGTACTAGCACCATATCAAAGGTTTCTCCAACTATTCTCTATCGGCGTTCTGATATGGGCTCATTATTACATGGATCAACGCAGTGTATCCAAAATTACTCGCCTTTTTATTTGGAGTGCTACGATCATTGTCGTTGTTTCAGCCATTCTTCCCGTATTACTAAGATTATTCCTTTTGTAGGGTCTATTGGATCGAAGTAACTATTTTATCCATTGATTTCTTTAAGTGCATCATCCACTGCATGGTGATTATTGGTACAAACCACTAAGTCTGCATGTTTTTTAAGAGAAAGAGTTGCATTTTCAACAGCAATACCAACACCCGCATAAGCTAGCATGCTGATATCGTTGTCATGATCCCCTATTGCAACTGTTTTTTCTCTTGGTATTTTTAGCCGTTGAGCCAATTTTTCAAGCGCATTTCCCTTTGTTGCCTTGTGATCCAATATTTCTAAATTATCGTTTCCTGATCTTGTAACAAAAACATCATTCATCTGAATCATTTGGCTTCTTTTTAGCTCTAACAATTCTGTATTGGATGAAATCGCAATAATATTAGTTAACTGATAACCACTACTTACGAAACGCTTAAAGTCAACAACCTGGTAGTCTTTGGATAGCCAGGTTGCTTCCATTGCTTTAAGAAAGGATTTCACATGTCCTTTATGACTCTTTCTTTCAAAACGATAAAGACTTTTCAATCGCTCCATCCGACTGTTGATGTAAGTTTGTTTTTCATTCGAACCATGAAAATACAAAGCTGGATCTTGTCTGAGAATGGCTATCACCTGTTCCAAAGAAGTATCGCTAATATAGCAAGTTTCAATAATTTCTTGCTGCGGATTTCTGATCACAGCACCATTATTTGTAATCAGCCAGCAGGGAAAATTAATCTGACTAAGATAGGGAATAACGGTATGAATTGGCCTTCCAGTACAAATAGCAACAATCATTCCACTATGATGTGCTTTTTCTAGCGCTCTTATATTCTCTGAAGAAAGATCTTTTTTATCGTCCAGCAAGGTGCCATCCATATCTGTAGCCAATAATTGATATTTCAAAATGGTAGTCTCCTTTTGTTTAAGATATGTTTAAGTTCGTTGATAAAAGAGTATATATGTATTGCGAGAATAAATAATGAAATGATCCATTAATATGTCAGGAGGAAAAAAAATGCTTTCAGAAAAATTATTGCACGAAATGAACGAACAGGTGAAACACGAGATGTTTTCTGCCAATTACTACCTTTCCATGGCCGCATACTTTAATGACAAGGACTTGCCGGGTTTTGCAAACTTCTTTCGTATCCAGGCTCAAGAAGAAAACATGCATGCCATGAAATTTTTCGACTTTATCGATGAGGTGAATGGTCGAGTGCGCATTTCAGCCTTAGACGAACCTCAAAGTGATTTCGAATCCGTTAAAGATGTCATAAAGTTAGCGCTTGAGCATGAACAATTTGTAACCAAAAAGATTCATCAGCTAATGGATATTGCTGTTGAAGAAAAAAACTATCCGGCCATTTCTTTTCTAAACTGGTTTGTTGACGAACAAGTTGAAGAAGAAGCTACTATGCAGGAATTACTATCTAAAATCCTTCGTGTTGGTGACAAAGGACATGTTCTTTACCTTCTGGACAAAGAAATGGGTTCCAGACAACCAGAATAAACAATGACACTGCCAGTTTACCTGGCAGTGTTTTTTATTAAACTCAGTTTCTCCTCGCGGCACATCTTTTTTATGGAAAACTCTCTTTTTAAGGCTTCCTGTTTGTTTTCCATCTTTTCAGTATAAACCAAACGCACCGGCAACCTTGCTCTTGTGTATTTTGACGCATTTCCCTTTGAATGCTTTGCGATTCTCTTTTCTAAGGAATTTGTCCATCCCGTATACAAGGAATTATCGTTGCATTTCAATATATATACCCAGGCCACAATTTATCTCACTTCCCTTTTTTTGATCGCTACTATTATCTTACAATAACAGTATATCAAAGCTATCGGCATCTATCAATCATGCGATATTGATGATATGTTCTGGTGAAGAAAATCTATTTTTTTGAAAAAAAGTCATTGACCCATTCAGAAAATTTGAATTATAATGCATATATTACTTTATTAGGGAGCTGCTGAAAATGAACATAAAAGTTGCTAAATTTGGCGGGAGTTCGCTCTGTGATGCCAGCCAATTTCAAAAGGTAAAAAAAATAATTGAAAAAGATCCTGAGCGTAAATTCATTGTCCCTTCCGCACCCGGAAAAAGACATCGGGAAGATATAAAAATCACCGATTTGTTGTATCTTTGCCATGCGCAGGTTTCTCATCACGTTCCTTTTAACGAAATATTCAAGGTGATTTCGGAACGGTTTCTACACATTGCTAAGGAACTGTCTGTCACCGTAGATTTACACGCTATCTTACAAGACATTCAAGACCATATTGGCTCCGGCGCTTCATTAGATTATGTAGCAAGTCGAGGCGAATACCTTAATGGAATCATTCTTTCTCATTACCTGGGCTGTCAATTTTTAGATGCTGCTGAAGTTATTATGTTTCACAAAAATGGATCTATCGATCTACAGGAAACACAAAAAAGAATAGCACCTTACTTGGATGATGACCAAAAATATGTGATTCCTGGCTTTTATGGTAGCCTTCCGGATAAATCCTTAAAAATATTTCCTCGAGGTGGGTCAGATATCACCGGAGCTGTTGTTTCTAAATCAGTCAGTGCATCCATTTATGAGAATTGGACAGATGTATCCGGATTCCTTGTCACAGATCCTAGCATTATACCAAACTGTAAGCCCATCGAAACCATTACTTATCGAGAATTACGCGAACTGTCTTACATGGGTGCAAAAGTTCTTCACGAAGAAACAATTTTTCCAGTTTTAGAAGCAGGAATCCCCATCAATGTGAAAAATACAAATGATCCAGAAAATCCAGGAACGATGATCGTCAGTTATCGCGAACCGATTAATTCAACCGGATCAATTACAGGAATCGCAGGCCGAAAAGATTTCACGGTCCTTGCCATTGAAAAAAATCTTATGAAAAATGATATCAGTTTTGTTCGTAAACTCCTATCCACCTTAGAAAATCATCAGATACGTTTTGAACATACTCCGTCTGGCATTGACAGTTTATCCCTTGTCATAAAAAGCAGCGAGCTCAACGGTAAGTTAGATAAGCTGATCGAGGACATTCATGTACATTGTAAACCAGACCTGCTCGAAGTGCATCCCAATATGGCACTAGTAGCAACCGTTGGTCATGGCATGGCTTATACCCCTGGTATTTCCGCTAAACTGTTTACAGCCTTATATGAATCAGGCGTAAACGTTCGGATGATTGATCAGGGATCCAGTGAAATTAACATTATTGTAGGAGTAGAAAACAAAGACTTCGAAAAAGCCGTAACCGCTATTTACAATGCATTTGTCAAATAGCAAAGATTTTCCTCCGTTTTTTTTAGAAAGAAATAATATTTCGTTTTGAAAAACCATCATAAAGGGTATCAAAACCATAAGTATCGATGTGTGAATCGTCATACATTCTCATTTTTCTAAGTAGACAAGTAAACGGAGGGGATTTTATGAGTATCAATGCTGAAAAAACATCGTTTTTGAAAGATATCCGAAGTATACGATCGTATAAAAACGATCCTATTGAAAAAGAAATATTAATGGACTTAGTTGATTCAGCCCGAATGGCACCAACCGCACGCAATATCCAGCCTTGGGAATTTGTTGTTGTTACTGATAAAAACATTCTCAAACGTTTATCTGAAGTTCATTCAAATGGAGGTTTTTTGAAAGATGCTCCTGCTTGTATCGTGGTGCTATGTAAAAAGGACACAGAATACTATATTGAAGATGGATCGGCAGCTACCCAGAACATCATTGTAGCCGCCCGGGTATACGGATTAAAAAGTTGCTGGATAGGCGGATGCAAAGGTCCGTTTTACGAAAATGATGACATTCCTATGTGCGAAGGTGAACCTTGTCAGATTCTGCCACTCTATGACGATCTCTGCTCGCAGTTAAAGGAAATTGTAAAGGCACCTGCTGATCTGGAGGTTATTTCTATTGTATCTTTAGGTTACAGTGATGAATCTTTCGTAGCTCCTAAACGTCCTTTAAGCGAAGTCATGCATTGGGATGTTTTCAATAATAAGTAGATCAAAAAAGAACCCGCTAAACCAAGCGGGTTCTTTTTTTTAGGCTAATAGTTATTCTGATCCTCTAAACTAATTATTTTTTTCAAATCATCTGTAAGTTCTCGCGGCTGTTCTAACATTAAAAAGTGACCACTTTGGGGGTAATAGTGGAGTTTATTGTCCTGCACATTTTTAACCCCCATTCTATCAAGCATATTCCTGATATCTTCTTCACTCTTTGCAGCAATACCAGAGTAAAGATAATGAACCGGAGTATGAAGAAGGTTTAGCTTCTGTGTAAAATCATTTTCAATCATATCCTTCATATAAAAATAGTATGCTTTTTCGTCTGTTCGTAAAGCTTCTTTAACCACCGCATCCCTAAGATCAGCATCTTCAATCAACTGTTTGTAATGAGCCTGTATTACAGCTGTTCGATTTCGTTCCAGTTGTTCTAAGTCCAGTTGACGAATGAGTTTCAAGTCTTTTCTTTTCGGAAACATATCAATCACTACTAGCCGCGCCACTTTTACCTGATCATGAAAGGCTACTTCCGTTGCAATGATTCCACCAAGCCCATGTCCAATCATTACGGCACCATTAACACCCATTTCCGTTAACTTTTCACCCAGCATTTTAACGGTTTCATTAATGCTCACCACTCCATTTCCCGAGGGACAGCTTCCATGTCCATACAAATCTACAGATATTATTTGATATGAACTCGCCAGCTCTTCTCTTTGAAATTTCCATACATCAGAAGATGAACCAATCTGATGTATCATGACTACCGGTACCCCCGACCCTTGTACTTGAATCTTCATATTCTCACCCTTTCCTAGTCATCAAGCTTTTTTTCATTACCTATTTTACCTTTTTTATGGTTATACCCCATTCAGAGCAATACATTTATCATACTTAAAATAAAAAAACCCTAAAAAGTAATGACACTTCACTTTTTAGGGTTTTTTCTTGGCTAACATCAAGATTTAATCTGGTATTTACTTTTTTGATCCATTCGATTGCTCATTACATACTTTTGACTTTTTCTTTCAAGGTTAATATATTTTTTTCGATGGTACCTATCACCTTTTTAAACTCTTCATCACTTTTCCCCGTTGGATCTTCCAGACCCCAATCTTCTTCATGATCATTTGGTACAAAGGGACAAACTACATTACAACCCATCTTTACTACTACATCGATCTCAGGAAGTTCTGTAATCAACTTTGAATGCTGTGTTTCTTCCATATCAATCCCGTACATTTTTTTCATTAAGCGCACAGCATCCTTATTGATTTCAGGTTTTGTTTCTGTTCCTGCTGAGTAACTCTCAAAAACATCTGCTGCAAAATGCTTACCAAGAGCTTCGGCTATCTGGCTTCTACAAGAATTATGAACACATATAAAAGCAACTTTAATGGTATTGTTCATGCATAACACCTCCTTTAATCCTATCGGAAGGGAACCAGGCGGTTGTTCGATTGGCAATTTTAACAAGCGTAAGCATCACAGGCACTTCTACTAAAACACCTACTATCGTAGCTAATGCAACTGGCGAAGTAGGACCAAATAATGTAATGGCAACAGCAACGGCAAGTTCAAAGAAATTGGAAGCACCAATCATCCCTGCCGGTGCCGCTACGCTATGATTAAGTTTCAAAAGCTTAGCTGCAAAATAGGCGACAAAGAAAATAAAAAACGTTTGTATGGTTAACGGTATTGCTATTAGTGCAACATGCAACGGATTCTGAAGAATGACATCTCCTTGAAAAGAGAAAATAATGATTAGTGTTAATAATAACCCACCTATGGTAACATTATTAAACTTAGGGATAAATTGATTCTTAAAATACGCTTCTCCTCTATTTTTTATCACTTGCTGTCTAGTAAATATCCCTCCTGATAACGGAATAACCACGAATAATATAACAGAAATAATAAGCGTATCCCAAGGAACCGTCACCCCACTAAGACCTAATAGTAAAGCAACAATCGGAGTAAAGGCGAACATTAAAATAATATTATTGGTAGCAACCTGAACAACGGTATACGCTGGATTCCCTTTTGTTAAATGACTCCAAACAAAAACCATTGCCGTGCAAGGGGCTGCTCCTAGCAAAACAGCTCCGATTAAATAGCTTTCTGCAAGTTCCGGAGATATCAGCCCCTTAAAGATGACATAGAAAAATACATATGCAATGATATACATCGAGAACGGTTTTATCAACCAGTTTGTAATCCATGTAACATATAAACCTTTCGGGCTTTTACTAACATTTTTTAGACTTTGAAAATCCACCTTCAACATCATTGGATAAATCATTAACCATATGAGAATAGCGATCGGAATTGATACTTCTGCATATTCAAAGCGAGCTAAAAACCGAGGAATACTCGGCAGGTATTTTCCAATCAATATTCCTATCGCCATACATAACGTCACCCAAAGTGTTAAGTATCGTTCAAAAAAACGAATGCCACTGTTTTTTTCTTTCCTCATTTTAATCCCTTCCCCTTTCTAACATCTTTTTGATTGATGATCACTGCATAGTTGACAAATACAATTTTCTTTTTCAGTTGTTATTCTTTTTAAGAAAACAATGATCTCATCTGTTTTTTGTTTGTTCAGCGTGTATCTAATCCACGCTCCGTCACGTATTGCATTAACAAGACCACTTTTAGATAATATTTTCATATGATAACTAAGTGTTGATTGAGAGATGCTTAGTTTTTCTAATATATCGCAGGCACACATCTCTCCACATGATAACATGTCCAAGATTCTTAAACGCGTTTCATCAGATATCGCTTTCATCGTAGATACGTATTGAGCATAGGAATATTCCATAAAAACCCTCCTTGACATCGATAAAGGTCAATGATATCGATGATTATCGATATCATTGACCTTAGTTTAGCATCAATATATATACTTGTCAATATATATGCTCCATTTTTGTGGTTATTCTGTGATAATGTCATGTTAAATCCATCCACAGATTTCTTCTCTTAAAAATATTAGAACCATAGAGGGATTATGTTATTCAATATTTTAATCAGGTTTTTATTTATAAAGGGTTGATCGTAAGCACTTTCACATATAAATCGAAAATCTTCGATAGGCATCGAGATTTCTTCTTCAATGACTTCTTCAAATTCCCCCCAGCAGATATGTTTATATACCTCTACAGGCTTCTTGAAAATCCGCACATATATTTTTTGATCCGGTTCTCTGTTCCACATTTTATTGAAATCGTCACAAAATTTTTCCAGTTTTATTTGCTTTTCTTCTTGACTTGTCCCCCATATATCACTCAGAACCTCATATGCTCTTTCCATCTTATCCGATTCGAGCATTGCTCTGTCTTCTAACCCATCAAACCCCTTAAGTACTTCGTACTTTAGAACATCAAACGGTGATAAAGGTATCCACAATCCTTCACTTTGTCTTTCGATCCATGTATAATAAGCTGTCGGTATAAACACATACTGTAGAAAACCATGGGCTGTATCAACATCTTCGTAACTGCTCCATCCTGATTTTAATATATCCTTTTGCCTATCAAGTATTTCTATGTACATAATGATAGATTTTGAAGTGATTCTTCTCTCGTCATCGCCACCAAATAAAAGATGATCTGTTTTTTTTATTTGATCTTCCCAAAAATGAAAATTATCTTTTGCATGCCCTCTCTTCATGATAATTCTCCTAACTTATATTATTCACCTGATTAATCCATGGCTCATTCAGCTAATTCTTTTAAAAAAACTATTTCAGATTATTTTCACTCTCCGTAATCCGAAATAGTCAGCGTAAGGTAAAAATATTAAAGAAATAAGGATTTGCTACATTATTTTTGAATAAAACTCGACCACTAATTGATCATTAATCTCTATTGGTACTTCATAGCGCTCCGGAAATCTTGTCAACTCCGCTGAATAACCGGCTTCATCTTTTGTAAGATAGGGATAAGCCGAAACAGGATTCATAAGAAAATTTTCTTTAAACATCTCATTTTTGCGCGACTTTTCTTTAAGGGATATCACATCACCGACTGAAACAGCAAATGAAGGTCTATCTACTTTTTCCCCATTAACTAATATATGCCCATGAACAACCATTTGCCTTGCTTGCCTGATGCTACTGCCAAAACCTATCCTATACACTAGATTATCTAGCCGACATTCTAATCTTTTAATTAAAAAATCTCCTGTTGTTCCAGCATCTTTCATAGCTGCCTTTACATAAATCCTAAACTGTTTTTCCATCACTTCATAATAAGCTCGTAATCTTTGTTTTTCCAAAAGATGAATTCCGTAAGTAGATAACTTTCTGTTATTTCTTGCTTGTCCATTGTCAGCTCTTTTCATTGCTTTTGGAAGTCCAATAACATTCAGTCCTAGCCTTCTGCATTTTTTTACTCTTGGATCTCTCATTCTTGCCACACAAATCATCTCCATCACATAAATTTTGCCGCGATAATTTATGCCGATTTAATGATAATGATAATCATTTTCGAATAAATGATACCAAAAAAAATTTTCTGTGTCAACAAGAATCTTTCTCAATGGCATTTATCTTTCGCCTACTCTCAGCTTTGCATCTGTATTCAGAAGTAGGTCTACCCTATCTCCCACTTCATAACTCCTTCCTTCTTTACCAAAAAGAAGGACGTCAACTCTATTTTTATCACCAGGCATCTCAGAAAGGGTCAATTCCGTTTGATGACCGAGGAACATTTTTTCTACTATCTGATAAGGACTCTGTTCATTCTTTTTTAACCTAATTTCCTCTGGTCGGATAAAAAAAGACTCTCCTCTTTTATCCGTTAACTTGTTGGTTTTACCTACAAAATTAGCAACATACGAACTCTTAGGAAAATCATAAATCTCACTTGGTCTTCCTACCTGCGCAATCCTCCCATGATCCATAACAACTACCCGATCCGAAAGGCTCAAAGCTTCTCCCTGGTCATGAGTGACAAAAATCATAGTAACTCGCGTTCTTCTCTGAAGTTCTTTCAGTTCCCTTCTTAGTGATCCCCGTAAGGATGCATCTAGATTGCTGAGAGGTTCGTCCAATAACAAAACCTCTGCTCCAGTAGCTATAGATCTTGCAAGGGCTACCCGTTGTTGTTGACCACCGCTAAGATTTCCGATATTAACATCTTCATATCCTTCCAACCCCACAAGATCAACAAATTCTTTAGCATGGACTAATGCCTTTCGTTTTTGAAATTTCTTGAAATAGCGAACTCCAAAGGCAATGTTCTCAAGCACGGAAAGGTGAGGAAAAAGAGCATAATTTTGAAACACCGTAGACACTGGACGCTTTTCTGGAGGAAGTGATGTAATTTCCTTTTTATTAATAAAAAGGTGCCCCCTGTCAGGAATAATAAACCCACCAATCAAATTCAAGGTTGTGGTTTTTCCGCAACCAGAAGGACCTAAAAGGCTAATAAATTCACCTTTTTTCACCTCAAGAGAAAAGTCCCTTACTCCTTTATTTTCTTCATACAGCTTTGTCATGTTTTTCATCTGCAGAATCATTTCCCACTCCTCCTTTCAGCACTCAATAGGCGAATAGCCATCAGATTCACACTAAAGGTAATCAAAATCAAAGCACTTCCTATGACAGCACTTTGTCCGTACCTTCCACTATTGACTTCATTAAACATTAAAACACTTGTCACCAGGTTTCGCGGTGACACCAGAAACAGCAGAGGTCCTACTGTGGTCATAGATGCTGTAAAACTGTTGATAAAGCTTACTAACAAAGTGGGACGCAAAATGGGAAAAGTAACCTTTAGAAGAGATCCTATTTTTGATGCTCCCAGATCATAAGAAGCCCATTCAATTTTATGATCTAAGTTCTCAAAGGCCGCATTAGCCGCTTTATTTCCTACGGAAATATGTCGAAAAGTACAGTTTAGAATTAGAATGATCAGTGTTCCTGTCAGTGAAATTGGTCCTCGGTGAAAAACCACTACGTAAGCTAAACCAAAGAAAATTCCCGGAATAATATAGGGAATGGATCCAATAAACTCGAGAATTCCAAATCCTTTCACCTTTCGCCTCCGGTGATAATAAGACAGTAGCACCCCTATCATCGTTGACAACAGAGCGGCTGCTACAGCCATATATATGGTTCTGATCAGTGCATCCACATGCCTGCTTTGAAACACAGCAAGATGATTCAAGGTGAATACCGGTGTTCCAGATACATTTCTAGTGAAAGCCGTAAAGAAAAGATTTCCGTATTGTACTACGTTGATCAGAAAAAAAACAGCAACCACTCCCCCTGTCAACATCTGTACGCCCTTGGGAAGCTTAAAATTCAATGACTCCATTTCAAGGATTTTTGCCCTCTCTGAAAGCGTATGTACCCGCTTCATATTTCTGCGGTAAAAGTAAAACGCCAGTATCGCCGGCGGAAGTAGCAATACAGTCATTGCCGCTGCTCCATTTAAGTTAGCCTGAGCATATACTCGCAAATAAGCCTCCGTGGCTAAAACCCGATACCGACCTCCGATGATAATAGGCGTGGTAAAATCTGAAATGTTCATAGTAAATTGTAAAAAGAAAACAGACAGAATGGTAGGTACCATAGAAGGTAAAACCACTTCTTTTAGCGTACTCAAAGGATTTGCTCCTAAATCTCTTGCCGCCAAAAAGAGTCTGCCGTCGATTTGAGATAATCCGGTCATCATCATCATAGCCGAAAGCGATACGCCACTTAAACTCTGTAAAATAACAATTCCATGCCATCCGTAAGGATTTAGGGTTACACCAAAAACTCCATAGCTAATGAAACCTCTCCGTCCAAATAGCGTTAATAATGCTATTGCTGAAATAAAAGGAGGAGAGATCATAGTCATCATCAGGCTCCGATAGATAGCGTTTCGTACAAACCGCTTTTTGAAATGAGCAAATACACCGATGAAGAAAGCCAAGAGGGTTGCGTTGACGGAAGAAAACGTGGCAACAAAAACACTATTCCTAATCAGTTCTAGGTTCCGTATGGTCATTAAGTTCCGGTAGTGATACAAAGACCATTCACTATTCCATTTTAAGCTTCTCATCAACACACCTGCTACCGGATATAGAATAAACAGAAACAGAGTGCCTGCAATACCCGCTATTAAGATTTTATCAAAAAAAACGCTAAAAGAAAGGGAAGATCGCTCTCCCCTTCTCTTTACATATCCTTTATTCACCAATAAGTTCCTTCCAACTTCCAAGAATTGCTTCTCGTTCTCTTCCCATTCGCTCCAGATCAAAATCAATAAGTTGATCCATGTTTAAGGTACCCATTTCTTCAGGAGGTGCTACATTTCGATTTGCCATGATTCGTGCATCTGCTTCCATCAAAATATCTTGACCATGCTCCGACAAGTACCAGTCCACTAAAACCTTTGCCGCTTCTTTGTTTTCTGAGTTTTCAAAGATTGCAATGGGCGCAGGAATCCACGGAATGTTTTCTGATGGGAAAATTCCTACCACCGGTGCTGTTTCCATCAGACCAAAGGTTTGTCCATGAATAGCCGTCAATCCAATAGCAAATTCCCCTGCTGCAACCTTCTGTTGTGGTTCTCCACCACTTTGAGCATAGTAGTCTACATTTTCATTAACAGCTTCCCAGTACTCCCAAGCAGCATCTTCACCCATTACTTGAATCAATCCACTAAGAATGGCATACTGACCTCCGGAAATACTCGGATCCGCCATGATAATTTCTCCATCATACTGTGAGTCAGCAAGGTCTTCCCAGGTTTCCGGCATATCCAGACCCAGCTCTTCAATTAATTCTTCATTAACAATAAATCCAAAGGGTACTAAGGACAATGCTCCAAAATAACCTTCCGGATCGAGGTATTTTTCATCAATGTTGTCAAATTCAGGAGATCGATACTGATAAAGGTATCCTAGGTCTCTTGCAGCAAAGTAACTGTCTACCCCTCCACCAAACCATACATCAGTTGTGGTCTCTCCATCTTCTGCCTGTAACTGAGAAAGCTTTGCTCCTGTTGATAAACTAACCCATTCGATTTCAATTCCAGTTTCTTCTGTAAAAGCTTCAAAGGATCCATCAGCTCCTCCATAAGCAACGGATAGTTCCAGTACTGTTCCTTCAAAAGGACGCTCCTGCTTCTCATCCATTTCCTCTACATCGTTGCTTTCAGCTTCTGTCACCTCTTCGTTGACACTTGCATCTCCCTCGCCGTTATCGCCTCCACAAGCAATAAGACTAAATGCCAATACCACGATCAGCATCATCAATAAAAGTTTTCTCATTGTCACTTCCTCCTTTTGCTCATTTTACCTCTACTCCAATCCTCATTATAAGGAGGGTTAAATCCGAAGTACAATAGATTTTCTGAATGATAAATCGGTTTTGTATAATGAAATTAAATACTGGTATAGGTAGAATTATTTTTCGTCTTTTGTTGTGCTCGTCTTTACACGCCAAGAGAGATATCTTTTCAAGCGGATATCTAGTTTCCTCTTCAAATACAATACAGGGTACCTTGCTTATTAATTATTCATAAACGCCTTATGGTATATTTTCTTTCCTTTGCGAATTTTAGTACCGTTTTTCAATTCCTCAGAGGTAACAACGAGATCAATGGAATCAATTTTAACATCATTTAGTAATACTCCCCCTTGTTGAATTACTCGCCTTGCTTCAGTTTTAGAAACAGTTAGTTTACATTCAACCATTAAATCTATGATACCAATAACACCGTCAACCAGTTGATCTTCTCTTATCTCAGTAGAAGGCATGTTTGAAATGTCCGTTCCTGCTGTAAATAAAGCACGAGAAGTATTTTTTGCATTTTGAGCTTCCTCTTCACTATGAACCAACTTTGTCAATTCAAAAGCCAAGATTTCTTTCGCTTCATTTAGTTGACTACCTTCCCATTGGTCCATTTCATTAATTTGTTCCAGAGGTAAAAATGTTAGCATACGAATGCACTTCAATACGTCAGCATCATCAACATTTCGCCAGTACTGATAGAATTCAAAAGGAGACGTCCTGCTAGGATCCAGCCAAAGTGCACCTTTTGCGGTTTTTCCCATCTTATTACCTTCAGAATTCATTAATAGTGTATTTGTCATAGCGTAAGAATTTTTGCCCAATTTTCGTCGAATCAATTCCCTGCCACCAAGCATGTTAGACCACTGATCATCACCACCAAACTGCATATTACAACCATAATGCTTAAACAGATGGTAAAAATCAAATGACTGCATAATCATATAGTTCAATTCCAAAAATGAAAGACCCTTTTCCAATCTCTGCTTATAACATTCGGCTCGCAACATATTGTTTACAGAAAAATGTGCGCCTACTTCACGTAGTAGTTCGATATATTTCAAATCTAATAGCCAATCAATATTATTAACCAGAATTGCTTGATCATTATCAAATTCTATAAATTTTTCTATCTGCTTTTTAAAACAATTGCAGTTATGTTGAATTGTTTCAGGCGTCATCATGGTACGTAAATCTGTTCTGCCAGAAGGATCTCCAATATATCCTGTGCCACCTCCTAAAAGAACAACGGGTTTGTTTCCCGCCATTTGCAATCGTTTCATTAGGCATAAAGCCACAAAATGACCTACATGTAAAGAATCCGCTGTTGGATCAAATCCGATATAAAATGTTGCCTTCCCTTCATTGATAAGTTCTCTGATTTCTTCTTCATCAGTAACTTGGGCAATCAAGCCACGAGTTAGCAGTTCATCATAGATTTTCATCATTACAACTCCTTTGCATCTTTTGGGTAATAAAAATATCCCTCTGCTCCATTCGGAACAGAGGGCAAAATTTGCGGTACCACCTCTAATTTGGAAACCCTTCGCAGAATTTCCCTCAACGAGTGCCGAAGCACTCAAACGCTATATTGGGCGTACCCATCATATCCTACTGTAAGTTCAGATAGCAGCTCCTGGATGTATTCGAATCAGCACGTCAGCAACCTCTCACCAACCGGATGCTCTCTGAATGACTTAATGCCAACCTACTTCTTCCTTTCATCACCTTCTTTGTTTGAATATAATTAAAGTTTAATGCAGGCACCATTGAAAGTAAAGTCACAGAATGACACATGTGTGACTTTACGGAGGTGTCTTTAATCAATATACTTTAATATATCTGTTGGTAATGTCCGCTTAAGTAATGCAACCAGTTTTTTCTTATCCATTTTCATTCCACTGTGCAGCCACTCGATCACCATGTCTGTGCCACCGCGCGAAGCTATGTCAATTGTAAATTGCATTGTTTCAGATGTTATATCAACACCTTTAAAAGTTAGGTATTTTTCATATGTTTTTCTGGTAACTTGTATGTCGTAATCACGAAGTCCGTTAATATCTCGACTTGCATAAGCATTTTTCAAAACATTGTATTTTTCTTGGTAAATCTCAAGATAGCGCAGTAAGGCTTCTTCCCACGTAAAATTATCTGTAATACGACCAAAACTTTCTTCAAAAAATTGAAAAAAGTACCAGCTAGAGAGGTCATATTTATCTCTAAAGTGACGATAAAAAGTCTTCCTCGAAAGAGATGTGCCTAACACTATCTCACTAACTTGAATATCATCAAGGTTCTTTTTCGTTAGCAACTCCTCAAGGGATTTTGCAAATGCTTGTTTAGTGTTCATTGAATCGCTCCGTTTTCATTTGTGGACAAAGCATCAAAAGTATCGCTGGAAGCAAAAGGTAATCAGTTTGATATGATCCCATAAATCATGTTATTCTAAAGGTGAGTCTTTCCCGTATCATCCGTCATGCGATGGACTAAAGATATTGGAATGGTTATGGAAGGAGAAGGTTGGTCATGTATAAAGAAGTCAAAAAAAACACTTCAGCCATATCGAGTTTTCAGTCCATAACAAAAGACATCCTTTCTAACGATACCTTTAAAACCCTGGATTCTTTTGTGCATCATCGCCATATTTCCATTCTTGAGCATTCCATTCACGTTGCTTTTCGCAGCTATCTGCTGGCAAAAAAACTTTCCATCGATCCTTCTTCCACGGCCCGAGGTGCTTTGTTACACGATTTTTATCTTTACGACTGGCACCAGCGAAATCCTGAGAGCAAAACTGGCATTCAGCTCCATGGATTCAAACATCCAAAAGTGGCGCTGAATAATGCGAAACATCATTTTGACATCAATGCTGTAGAGGCAGATATTATCGAAAAGCACATGTGGCCCTTGACCATACACAAATTACCCAGATACAAAGCTTCTTTGCTGGTACTGTGGGTAGATAAATACTGTTCTTTTCGAGAAATCACCCACCAGGAAACCCGTAGCTTTGTGAAACAGCTGGTAGTCGAAGTCTATTCCTTTGAAGATCGGTGATTTCCGTTATCTTTTCGCTTTCGAATTACATAAAAAACGTAGGGTAATTTATTCGTGAGTGCCTTCGGGTACTTTTTGTAAAAACGTTGGATTTTCTTTGCTTTTTGAAGAGTGACGGAATACTCTTCGAATTTTCTTTCCTGTTCATGCTTAAGCATGTTTTTCTTCTGTCGAACAAGGTCAACAAACTCCTCCAAATCCTTGAATCCCCTCATCCTCCTGTAGGCCATCATTGTTTTAAGATCCTGTTGCCCTTCCTGTATTAGAGCCAGTTGCTTAGCCAGGATTTCAGATACTTCATGGAACCGCGTGATGATTCCCCTAAGCTGAATCAGTTCCGAAATGGTATAAGCAGCATCAACAACTAGCAAGATATATAAAATGATCATGAAACGAATCACTGTGGGATCCATAATCCGTTCGTAGTAATTCATTAAAAAGGGTTGTATATAGAGGAAAAACACCATCCCAAAAACGCCCCAAAATATGGAAGGACCCAGCGCAATCCGACCATTCAAATGAAATCTGAAATCAGAATAGTCCCACCAGCGAGTCTCAAAGGCTTTTTCCATCAGATAAGAAACGGTGTATTCCCATAATGTGGCCACCACTGAAGCAATAAGCACCACTGTCATCGCAAAAAGATATACTGATTCTATTTCCATCCCTCCGGCAAACCATTGAATGGTAGGCATCATTGTAATCCCAGCAAATGCGTAGATCGGAATAAAAGGACTTCGCAAAAAACCCCGGTTCACAAATTTTTTATTTTCAATGGAAACGTACATCGTTTCCCAGATCCACCCCATCACGCCATAGCATAAAAAAATAAATGCCCATTCATGCCACATAATGTCCCTCCTTGATTTGTTCTTCTTCATCATGATACCCAGATGTACTGATTTTAGCACTAAGTGTTCCATTTATGTCTGAGAAACAGAGAAAAACAAAGCAGAAGGCCCAGATGAAGACCGCTGCTCCAGCACTAAAACCAATTCCTACAGTTTCTCTTAGGAGATGAGTGATACCCCGTGGGCACCTTAAAACCGTTTCAAAACTCTAAGCACTACCAATATTGCAGCACTCGTTAATCCTCTTTTTTTGCAATATAAAACCTGAAAGAATAATCTTAAAAATTTCTTTCAGGTTTTAATCTGTTACTGTTTTATTTTTTTTCCAATATTGATTTAATTTCTTCTACTGTTGCTAACTTGCCCATAACCTCTACATTGCCGTCGATGACAAGAGCAGGTGTTTTCATTACGCCATAAGACATAATATCAGATAAATCTTGAACTTTTTCAAATTGAGCTGCCATACCCAGTAATTTAGCTGCTTCTTTTGCATTTGACTCTAAAACCGAACATTTTTCGCAACCTGTACCTAAAATTTTAATTTCCATGAAAATCCTCCCCTTGATTTAATAGATATAATGGCCTGCTAACAAACCTACTAAAGCAGAAAACACCATAACCAAAACAATATAAGTTCCT
This sequence comes from Tindallia californiensis, assembly GCF_900107405.1. Lineage (NCBI taxonomy): Bacteria > Bacillati > Bacillota > Clostridia > Peptostreptococcales > Tindalliaceae > Tindallia > Tindallia californiensis. Next base: position 159,406 of record NZ_FNPV01000002.1, read on the forward strand.
GTTTTCTTTTTACCTAAAACTTTTGATATAACAATCATATTGGGTAAACTCAGTGAAGGTCCAGCTAACAAGAGTGCAGTTGCGGGTCCTTTAGCCATATCCATTTCCATAAAAGCTTCTACAATTGGAATCTCCGTTAATGTTGAAAAATACATAAACGCTGCAAAGACTGATGCCACTAAATTGGATGTGTAAGTATTATCACCAACATGTTGAGCTACAAATTCATGAGGTAGAATCGTTTGAATAACACCAGCTGCAAAAATACCAACTAAAAATAGAGGCGCTATTTTTTTCGCAAGATTTCCCGTCTCTAAACACCATTCTTTGATTTCATTTACTGTAAAATTCTTTTTAAGCTGAAAGATCAAAGCAGCTAATAAAAACAAAGTAGGTATAGGATTACGGACACCTGATATGAGAATGGCAAGTAAATTCAGGAAGAAGAAGATATTTTGTTTCATCGTTCGGCCATTTTCATCATCGATACTAAACATCGCTTCATTTTCATCAACGATCTCACTTTTATTGTAAAGTGCATACATGATTATACCAATTATTAATGACAAAATAACAGCTCCAACAACTCTTACCCATCCAATCTGTAAACCTAAAGCTGAAAAAGTCATACTTATTGCTAAAACATTGATAGCCGGTCCAGAAAAAAGAAAAGTGATTGCCGGTCCTATTCCCGCTCCTTTTTTGCGTATACTCGCAAACATTGGAAGAACAGAGCATGAGCAAACCGTTAAAATTGCACCTGATACAGAAGCCACAACATAAGCTAACTTTTTATCGGCTTTAGGACCAAAATATTTAAGAATAGCCCCCTGAGACATAAATTGTGAAATGGCTCCAGATAAGAAAAAAGCAATGGTTAAAGACATTAAACGTCTTGCAGTTACATAGTTACTAAGTGATTCAAGTCCGCCGTATAGCATTTCTAAAAACAGTGTCATCTTAATCCCCCTTTTTTTCTATATTGTTACAACAAGATGTTGAAAATTGATCTTTTAATGCTAATCTTTGATAGTCTGAATAAAGCTGAGGTAAATCCTTAATATGTCCTTTCAATGATTCAATCATAGATTTTTGAATAGGATCTGTTAGGTGCAGTTCATAATAAATAAATTTCCCCTTTCGATGGTCCGTAACAAGTCCTAGATCTCTAAATTTTGACAAGACTTTTGAAACTTTAGGTTGAGATAGATTTAAAATACCTTCTAACTCACAGACACAAAGTGACGTTTCAGTCAGCAACATCAATATCCTTAGTCGACTCTCATCAGAAATCAATTTTAAAAAATTTTGAACAGATAACATTTGCATCCCCCTTTTCGTATACTCTTATATACATATGATAATATGTTTCGTTTGACATGTCAAGTCCATCCTTATTATTAAAAATCCTATTTTAGGCAACAAAAATCCTCCTGGTATGATCATATCCTCTCGGATAATCCAATCGTGTTTTTTCAAGGCTTTATTCAAACACGTATATTTTTATCTTCCACTTCTAAGTAGGAGGTTTTTTCTTTTTTGCTTTCATCTTTTCGAATATACTTCTGAATCACCTTTCGGGAAATACCTGTTTCCCTGTGAATATACCTCTGTGAATATCCCTCTGTGATTTCCCTTACCTACATGAAAAAAGCACCCAGTTAAAGGTGCTACTAAACTTAAAAAATGGCAGTGTAACCGAGGTGGCATCTGCGCCAACTATTACTACCGTTCTCTCAAACCTGCTACCTTCTGAGATACACGATTTCGCCCATCAATCTTTGATTGATACAAAGCTTCATCGGCACTACGTAATATTTCCCCAAAAGTTTCTACCCCTTCGGTATAAACACTAACCCCAACACTAATTGTCACCTTGATAATTTGATTATCGTAGGCTATATCAGTTCTAGCAAGCTCCTCACGAAAACCATCAGCAATATCAATAGCTTCAGCCATAGAGCACTTTGGTATAAGAACTCCAAATTCTTCTCCACCTAGCCTTCCTAAAACATTACTTTCATGAAACCATGTTTTCATAAGTCCACCCAACTCACGAATCACAGCATCACCGGCAGAGTGCCCCCAACCATCATTCACCATCTTAAATCGATCAATATCTAAGATTAATACCGCAAAAGCCTCCTGATTCTTAGTGGCCTCTTCAAACTCCTTCATAGACAGTTCCATAAAGTGCCTACGATTATTCAGCTGACTTAGTTCATCGATGGTGGCTAATATTCTTAATTTCTCTTGGTTCCTCTTCCTCTCGGTAATGTCTTGCTGTATACCAAACCATCGACTATCGCCATTGTCAAAAAAACAGGGGTAGATTCAATCAGCGCAAAGCTTACATCGTCACCGATGATTATCCTACCTTCCCAAGAAAACTGTTTTTGTTCACGAACACACTCTTTATTAAGTGCCTTAAATCTCTCTAGGTCTTCGGGATGTATTATATCAAAAGCAATCGCAGGATTAGCCAGCACATCTTCACGTCGGATTTGATTCATCTTACACCACCCGTCACTGACACACTCAAATTCATCACACCCATCAGCCCGGATCCAAAAAACATAAACCCCCACAGACACATGTGCAACCAAATCGTTGAAGCGTCTGACACTTTCGCTTAATGCTTCCTTGGCACGCTTCCTGTCAGTAATGTCGGCCAATACGCCTTCCCAGACAGTAGTACCATCTGGAAATCTGCGTGGAATGGATTCAGCAGTTACCCATCGGGTTTCACCATTTACAACCAATCTCGTCTCAGCGAAAAACGAGGTTTTCTCTTGAAAAGTCCGGACATTTAGTGCTACCCAATCATCGAAGTCATCTGGGTGGACGCAAGCGAAGGCTTTCAATGGATCTGAAGCCGCCTCCTCTCGGGTCAATCCCGTCAACTCCAGAAAACGACGGCTCATGAATTCGAATTTAGCCATTCCTCCATGGGCAGGCTGCACCATTGTGCATGTTCCAACTGGGATATTCTCAGTCAGTTCGTAAGCCGTTTTCTCAAGCCTTGCCTCGGCTATTCGAAGTGCCTCTTCTGTCTTTTTTTGTTCACTCTGATCATACATATAGCTACGAATAGTAGTTGGGTTACCTTCTTCATTTCGAACAAATATTGTAAACTCATAAACCCATATGTACTGACCAATTTTAGTCTTTAACCTGTAGGACTCTTCATATGAATCAATTTTATTTTCAACATTATGCTTAATTTTTTCAATTACACCCTCCAAATCATCAGGATGAACAAGTTCGCTATAAGAAAAGCCAGGGTGCAACAACTCTTCAGGACTATATCCAAGAATCTGCTCAACATTGGATGAAAAACTCCTTAAAGGTAGGTTATCGCAAGATTCAAAACCCCATTCCATTGTAAACACAGGACCCTCGGCAAAAATATTTCGTTCCTTTTCCAGTCCTCTGTAGCATTCTTCAGCTCGGTAATATCTCTGCTAATACCAAAGATACCGCTCACCTTATTGTTATCGTCAAAAATAGGCCATTTGTTTGTCTGAACATATCCTATTTCGCTACTTGCTAAATAATATGGATTAACCTTGTTGAGAAGTGGTTTCCCTTCATTAAAAACAGGTTTTTCTTCTTCATTATAAATTGTAGCGGTATCATGAGGAAACACTTCAAAATCATGCTTTCCAATCATATCCCTCCAATGCTCATGATTAGTAATATCCGCTAGAGTTTGACTGCAAAAGATGAATCTGCTATTACTATCTTTATAGTAAACAAAATCACTTGTTTGTTTCAAAAAAACTCCGAGGCTACGGGCTAAAATGATACTTTCATGCTCCGTTTTCTTAATTTTATCTATTAAAAAAATTATTACCGCAGTAAAAGCAAGTATAGCAAGGGCAACAATTAAATAGATCCTCATAAGAGAGGCAGAAAGCACTGAGTATGAGCTCCAACCTGCAGTGGGTAATGCGCCAATTTGCCAGCTGCCATAGGGAAGATCTATCAAGTGAGTAACGGGTTTTTTTCGAACACCGATGCATCTCCCCAAAAAACATCTCCCTTTGCTCCAAGGGCATTTCTGCCCCTGATGGCTATATTCAATAAATCATGCTCTTCTTTTATTCCTGCTCCAGCAATAATTGCCTCACTGTCCAAAACAACAGAAGCAAAACCCCAAAACTCCTCCTGAGATGATGCTTTATCTGCAATTTGTATAGGTATTCGGGCAATAAATCCTTCTCCACCCTGTACAAGTGTAAGGAGACCTGCTAGTACAATTTCGTAAAGTAGAACCTCCCCTTTACAAAATCAATCTACTCATCCTCGTCTTCCTCCCCAGCTTCGTTAATTCCAAATAACATCTGGAATTTATCGAAGTTATAAGGGTATGAATTGTCACCATTAAATCTTACTGGTTTATGTCCATTGTTATATTCAAATTCCAAATTCCACTGTGTTCCATCAAGCACCATGTATCCAAAACGCTTAGTTGAATATCGCCTGCGCCATTCACCAATATGAAGATCTTTAAGCGCGGTTATGAAAGTATCCTTTGTATACGGCTCCCGGCTATCATCATCCCATAATGAGAGAGGTTCTTCATGTTCCCATAATTTTGTATAGGCTTTCAGTACATCAGTTAGTTCTACAATATAATTACGGTAGCCACCAAAATACCCTCCAATACTGAAAGTTATCTTGCTGATGGCATCCATGTTTACATCAAAGTCAACAGCCTTTTCTTCAGATTTTGATAAAGTATAAGTCCCACCAGCTGCAACATAAGCTTGTTTGGCTTTTTCCAAGTATTCACGAGTCCAGTATAGGCGAGTTTCTTCACTTGGATGCATAACAGTTTTTATGCCCCCATGCGGGTTTTCCATTGAGTTTTTGAGGCGACCTATTTCTTGCTTAAGTCCTCGAATAGCGGTCATAATCTGTTCTTTAGTTTTTCCTTTAAGATACTCTTCATAGTAACATTCTGGGCTAATCATCATACTAGACCGCCTCCTTTACTCATTACCCGTCTTTATTTCATCGCCGTCAGGCAATATAAATGCTTGCACAAACTTAATATCCAATGTATTTGCTATAGCTTTCAATTCATCTAAGGTTACAGTTTCGCGTTTTAACTTTTTGCTAAAGTTCTGTGGAGTCTGACCAATACGTCTAGCAAGTTCAGAAACGCTTATATTCATTTGTTCGCAAAGTTGTTTGATCATATCGGCCGTAGTCATATAGCACCTCCATATTCTACTAAAATATATTATAAGCCATTTGGTTGATATACACAATAAAATTGCCAATATTCTCATAATTTCATAGCCATAATAAAACCCACAACTCCACTCTAGAGTCATGGGCAATTTAAGTCCCCCTGTGTTAGAATAGTCGTCATAGACCTCCAACTAAAGTATCGTGAGTACCAAGAAGAGTTGGAGGAGGAAAAACATGGCCCGCTACAGCGAATCATTCAAAATATCCATTATGCAGAAGATGATGCCGCCTGAAAATCAGAAAGTATCCACCATTGCTCAGGAAGCGGCTCAAAAACAAAAGGAACTGAAAGAACAGGAAAAAGCCTACCGCAAACCGGGGACATAGTCAGAAGCCCGTTAAAAAACCAATTGCTACCCACTTTGCTACCAGGCCCAATCAGGTGTGGATGTGGGACATCACTATGTGTCTTGTTTCAAAATACTCAAATACTTTTCATAAGAAAAAAGCCTGTTCCTTTGAACATTTTGAGTCTGTATAAGTATCCCTAAATCCACCATTTTATTTACCGCATTTGATACTGCATTGTAGGAAAGACCCAACTCTTCGCTGGTTTTTTTTTACATCAATTCTTAAAATCCCGGTTTCCATCAGAAATAGATTATTTAACAAACGTCCAATCTTTCCATTTCCATCTAAAAAAGGATGTATTGTCTCAAACTGGTAGTGGATTAATGCTATTTTTATTAATGAATCTAAATTGTCTTCCTCATTAATAAACTTTTCTAGGCCCGCCATTGCCTCTTCCATATCTTCTACATTTGGGGGAATGTAAAGAGCCGTATTTAATGTACTTCCAGAAGGCCCAATCCAGTTCTGACTTCGACGAAATTCTCCAGGGTTCTTCTCTTCCCCTCGAACATCCTTTAGCAATATAGCATGGGTCTCTTTCATAAGGCGGTTGCATATCGGTAGTTCTCTCAATCTTTTGGTTGCACATTGCGAGCCCTTAATATAGTTTACAACATCAGTAACATGGTGGTTTGTATTCTCCTCAATTTTAGGATCTAAGATATCGCCCAAAGTCGCTTGCAGGTCTTATTATTTCATTTTCCTAAAAAACAAGCAGACCCCTCGAATCATAAACAGACTTCCCGCCATGATTGCCTTCATTTCTAATCGCTCTATCAAGTGCCATAATCATCGCCACAGCACCATCAATATTCCTCTTTGCAATGGCCATTCCTATGGCCTGTTTTGCCATGGCAATGGGAGAATGTCCCACAAGGCCGTCAAAACCAAGTCCCGGAATGTGTAACGCATCAAAACTTCTTAAAATATGCTCTTCATTATCTTTGTCATAGCTATAGTAAATCTCTCCACCCTCACTTCTTTTTACCGTCATTTTGTCAGGCATTAAAGGATATAGAGCTACCACTTTTCCCCTACCGTCTCGAATCACCTGGGCGTAGGCATTGCCTCATAATAAAAGATGACTCATCAGTGTTTCTCTGAACACAAAAGAAGTCATCTCATCGTTAGGTGCATCGTGAAGGATAGAGTATAACGGGTGGTCCAGGGCTTTCTCTTTGCCTTTTTCGGTACGGATATAGATGTGAAGCGGCAGGGATGCGATGGTCTCCGATAAAATTCTGACACAGGCATAGACTGCACTGGTTTGCATGGCCGTTCTTTCGTCTACATGCTTTCCACTACTGGTTGGTCCAAAGAAAAAACTGTGAGCACTCCCCCACATACTGTTCTTTGGATCTGCTCTTGAGTTAAAAAACTTTGATAAAATCGGTATGTTCAAGTGTGATCACCTCCTAAAATTGGGCCTGAAAAAAGCACCCGGTTAAAGGTGCCTTTAAAAGTTTGGCGTTTAAACTATAATTTTATATTTGAAAGTTGTAGGTCAATGTTTCGTCCAGCATACATTATTCTTATTACCGCTACTGTATTTTCTTCTTCAATGACCGTGTAAAATACAAGGTAATTGTCAACCGGAAGAACTCTAAGTCCTCTACTATGCCATGGTTCATCTTGGTATAGTTTGTAGCGGAGGAGTAATTCATTTAGGGTATGAATTGAGTTCACTATTCTATCAATTTGATTTTTTGCAGTTTCAGGCACTTGTAAATCCATAGCAATATAACTGTAAACATTCAAAAGGTCTCGCTCTGACTCTTCGGTGTAGACAATTTTATAGCTCATGTCCATATTCCTTAGTAATTCGCTCGGCCACCTTCTCTGCTGATAAAACCCTACCGGCCTTTAAGTCATTAAAGCCTTTTTCAATTTCATTATTAAACTCTTCCGTTGTTAAGTCTTCAAATGCAACAGGTTTATTTTGCTTAATTTTAACATCAAATGGTAGTCCATTTTGTATAACTACCTGTCTTAGAAAAATATTGACAGCACTTGACATAGGTATCCCCAGTTTATTTAACACCATTTCTGCTTGTTCTTTTATTTCCGGCTCAACACGAGCAAAGATACTTGTAGTTTTAGCCATATATATCGCCTCCTTCTTGATAATTACATCATATCATTTTGTATTTCGTTGTGCAATACATTCGCAAGCTAAAACACTAAAATCCCCTCGAATCATAAACAGAATTCCCACCATCATTCCCTTCATTCCTTATCGCTCTATCCAATGCCATAATCATGGCCACGCCACCATTGGCTTGTAGACAAGCGTTTTTCAAGCTCTGGACCTGTTCGACATAAAGGCCTTTTTTCCGGCAATATTCTGCCAGTTCGGTTTCATTAAGGCTGGCTGTTTCCAGCACCACTTGAAATTTATCTTGGGTACTCCACTGCTCTGCATTAGTTTCACCATCCGGGATGACGATGCCTTTAGCTTTGGCTTCTTTTTTCCATTTATATAAAGTGGCTTCTGACATTCCGGTTTCTTGAGCAATGGTGGATACTTTCTGATTTTCAGGCGGCATCATCTTCTGCATAATGGATATTTTGAATGATTCGCTGTAGCGGGCCATGTTTTTCCTCCTTCAACTCTTCTTGGTACTCACGATACTTTAGTTGGAGGGCTATGACAACTATCCTAACACAGGGGGTTACGAAGCTTATATTAAAGCAAATCCTGATTGGGAGTTTGCTGGCCTATACTACGACGAAGGCATCACAGGAACTAAAAAAGAAAAACGACCTGAACTGCTTCGGATGATTTCCGACTGTGAGGATAAGAAAATTGATTTTATCGTAACCAAGTCCATCAGCCGGTTTGCCAGAAACACTACAGACTGCTTGGAACTGGTTCGAAAGCTAATTGACCTTGGCATCTTCATTTATTTTGAAAAGGAAAACATAAACACAGGTTCAATGGAAAGCGAACTCATGCTGTCAATCCTGAGTGGACTGGCCGAAAGTGAGTCCATCTCCATTTCAGAGAATAACAAGTGGTCTGTACAGAGACGATTCCAAAATGGAACCTACAAAATCTCTTCTCCTCCCTACGGCTACGACAGTGTCGATGGGAAGCTGATTATCAACAAGGAACAGGCTGAAATTGTCCGCTTTATCTTTTCTGAGATTTTATCTGGAAAAGGCACACAGAAAATTGCTGATGACTTGAACCGGCGTGGAGTTCCAACTCAAAAAGGTGGCAAATGGAGATCGACTACCATACGTGGAATGGTCACCAATGAAAAATACACTGGTGATGCTATCTTTCAAAAGACTTATACTGACAGCTCCTTCAATAGACACCTAAACAATGGGGAGAAAGATCAGTACCTGTTCAAGGACCATCATGAAGCAATCATTAGCCATGATAATTTCGAGGCTGCTCAGGCCATTATTGACCAACGCGGCCGGGAAAAAGGTATAAAGAAAAATACCTCTAAATACCTTAACCGCTACGCCTTTTCAGGAAAAATCATCTGTGGTGAATGCAGCGGGAAATTTAAGCGAAGGGTCATGACCTCAGGAAAGCACAAAATCTCATGGTCCTGCTCCATTCACATTTCAGACATCGATAGTTGTTCAATGAAATCTATTCCTGAGGATCGAATTGAGCATGCCTTTGTCACGATGATCAACAAGCTCATCTTTGGACATAAGTTTGTTCTAAAGCCCCTACTGGATAGTCTGACCGGAATGAACTCTGAAGATAGCCTTGCAAAGATTCAAGAGATCGATAAGAAAATTGAAGAAAACGGTGAGCAACAAAATGTGCTTAGTGGACTTAGATCCAAAGGTTATCTTGATCCAGCAGTTTATAGGAAAGGCAACAATGAGCTATTAAATGAACTTGAACGCCTGAAACAGCAAAAAGAATCTTTGATGAGGTTACTGAGTAGTGATGACGAGACTCAAAAAGTTGTTAATGAACTCCTGCGGTTTACGAGCAAATCTCCCATGCTCTTAGAATTTAAGAGTGATGTTTTCAACAGATTTGTGGACCACATCATTGTATTCTCAAGGGATGAAATAGGGTTTGAATTGAAATGCGGAATCACACTGAAAGAAAGGCTGGTGAATTGAATGGGCCACACACCCTACGGTTACAGAATTGAAAATGGTAAAGCGGTTGTCGATCAGGAAAAATCAGAAAAAATAAAAATGCTCTTTGAAGCTTATCTATCTGGCGATTCACTGGCCACCGCTGCAAAGAAAGCAGGTATTAAAGCCTTCCATGCCGGAATCGGCAACATACTGAAAAACAAGAGATATGTCGGAGATGGATTCTACCCTGCAATCATTGATAAAGCTAGCTTTGAAGCTGCGGAAATAGAACGCATGCGTCGGGCTGAAAACCTTGGACGTATATGGGAAAAGAAAGCACTAATAGAATCTCCTGCTCCCACCTTCTTCTTCATTGCAGAGGGAAATAAACAGTTTGATGATCCTTTTAAGCAGGCAGAATACGCCTACAGTCTGATAGAAACGGAGGTGAATGCGAATGGCGGTCAATGCGAATGTAACAGTAATACCCGCAAGGAAGCATAAACGTAAAAGTCCTGATGAAGAAAAGCCCAAGCTACGAGTAGCCGCCTATTGCAGAGTATCTACTGATAGTGATGAACAGGCCACAAGCTACGATGCACAAATTGAACACTACACAGCCTTCATCAGCGGTCATCCAGACTGGCAGCTGGCAGGGATATTTGCGGATGACGGTATCTCAGGAACCAATACCAAGAAACGCGAAGAGTTTAATCGCCTGATAGATGAATGCATGGCAGGAAATATCGACATGGTGATAACTAAGTCCATAAGCCGATTTGCCAGAAACACACTAGATTGCCTGAAGTACATCAGGCAGCTTAAAGATAAGAATATCGCGGTATTTTTCGAGAAGGAAAACATCAATTCCATGGATTCCAAGGGAGAGGTCATGCTTACCATTATGGCTTCTTTAGCTCAGCAGGAGAGCCAATCACTAAGTCAGAACGTAAAGCTTGGACTTCAATACCGGTACCAACAAGGCGAGATCCAAGTGAACTGCAAATGGTTTCTAGGCTACACCAAAGATGAGAATAAGAAGCTGGTCATTGTTCCAGAGGAGGCTGAGATTGTAAAACGCATTTATAGAGAGTACCTTGAAGGGGCCAGCATGCTAAAGATTGCCCGAGGACTTGAATCTGATGGCATCAAGAACGGAGCTGGACGAGACAAATGGCACACCAGCAACATCAATCAAATCCTCCGGAATGAAAAATACATCGGAGATGCGCTCCTTCAGAAGACCTATACCGTTGACTTTCTTACGAAGAAGCGTGTCAAAAACAATGGCCTTGTCCCTCAGTACTACGTGGAAAATAGCCATGAAGCCATCATCCCGCGTGAAATTTTCATGCAGGTCCAGGAAGAACTGATCAGAAGGCGCATTGTCCACACCAGTCCAAATGGCAAAAAGAGAACCTTCAGCAGCAACCACTGCTTCTCTCAAATGATTATTTGCGGCACATGCGGTGAAGTGTTCCGAAGAGTCCACTGGAATAACCGCGGCAAGAAGTCCATCGTTTGGAGATGCGTCAGCCGCCTTGAAAACACTGGACTATTCTGCGATGCTCGCACGGTTCAAGAAAGCAGCATTGAGCAGATTCTTATAAAAGCCATTAATGAAACCTTAGGTGAGAAGGACACCTTCCTATCCATCCTTGAAAACAATATCGCCACGGTAATCAGCCAGGAGAACAATCAGACTCTAGCCGATATCGATAAACGCCTAGGAGAACTACAGGCAGAGCTTCTCAAGCTGGCCAGCACAAAATCTGATTATGAGGATGTAGCGGATGAGATCTACTCATTGAGAGAAGAAAAACAAAGAGTCCAAGTGGACAGCGCTAGCAAGGATGAAATCAAGAAACGTATCGTTGACATGAGCGCCTTCCTCAAAGAGCAGCCCACCATCATTACCGAATACGATGAGGCTCTGGTAAGGAGGCTGATTGAAAAGGTCTCTGTTCACGAAGATAAGTTCACTGTGGAGTTCAAATCTGGACTGACCGTTGATATTAAAGAATAGAATGAAGTAAGGCACTCTACAAAGTTAATGTAGGGTGCCTCTCTTATTTATTTTTTATGTTACATCATACAACATAGAAAACTATGCTTTTGGGTTTCCTTTACCCTTAGTCACTATCAATGTAATTACAGCTGGAGCCGCGGCCAAAATAAAACCTCCAACTTTTTTTGCACCTTTTCCAATCTTTGAAGCTCTCTTTGCTAAACAGTGGGCGCAAATAAAACCTTCATTTTCTTTTCCACAATCCACGCATCTACTCATATATATATTCCTCCAATAATTTCTTCCCCGGAACTTCAACCGATATATAATCTACATTATTAAGTAAAGCTTTCTGATTATAGTTTTCTATAATGTCAATATAATCATGTGGATGTGTATACCAACATTTTTGATTATCAACATTTCCTTCTAGTACAATTCTTGACATAGGAATCATTGATTCAGCATAATTTTCAATTAGTACTTTAGCAGGTTCGAATACCTTTGGAAGCACTTCCGTACTCCCCAATCTTTCGTATGCGGTTGCTAATAAATTAGTTGCATAAATGTATGCTTGGAAGCTCTCCTGCAGTTCATTAAAAGTATCATCAATTTTATCATAAAATTTGCCATCGAAGAGACATTTAATAGTCAAGTGAATCTTGTTATTTGGTATTGACACACGATTTTTCATCTCTTCTTGAAAATACAACTCTAGCTGAGAACGACCATTATTCAAGCTGCTTATTGCTCCAAGAATTAATTGTTCTCTCCTCGGATTGTTCTCTGAAATTTCTAACGCCTGTTCAAGTTGATTCCTACCAGAAACAATTAAACCAATTCTATCAATAACTTGTCCTCGTTTTATATCTTTAGAAATTGCTTGAATTTCTGAAAGCATTTCAGATATATCAGCTAACTGTTTTTGAATTGCAATATTTGCAACATTCGTAGATAGACTTTGTAACTTTTGAGATTGAGTAGGATCAATTTGTTCAAGCCGAAGTTGATGGACAATGTTCTTATTTGCTGGAGCAGTTTTATCAATTATTGTCGAAAGTAAATCTCCAGATTTAGTTTTCATAATATCAAACTGCCCACTATTAATTTTATCTAGGACATCTTTAGGGAATTTCGCTATATAAATTTTGTCGGGGTCAATAATATCTTTTAAGCTATTTATACCAGATGCTACTTCAGATAACAGAGCTCCAATATTGTTTTGTCTATCAATAATAGAATTGTTAACTTCATTGAAAATTACTGGTGAATCATATACTTTTTGCGCAATCATATTTTTATCCGTTATAATAATCTCTTTCAAAACCTTCCCCCCCTTTATAATACCATTCTATTTTATAAAACTTGTTCTTTCAATCCTAAACTTTCAACCGAAACATCCATTCTGCTCTGTACGGACCCTCTGACATTCAATCTGTTATGTACGGGGACACTGACATCTAATCCGTTCTGTACGGGGCATTTAGCCCCTCTTGGACTAGTTTCCGCAGAGTAAAAAATCATCGTTTTTCTAACAAACTTATTTATCACTAAAAACCCCGAAAAGGCTTATATCAAGCCTTCCCCGAGCACACTTCTTTATTTTCTTGACATCAATACCACCGTCTCAACATGAAATACTTAGGCTATTTTACACATCTTCATAATCCTCATTTTTCCCTGTATTTATGCGATTTTGCAATTGATTCCGTCTTATCGAGCCTTTATTTCTGATTAGGCTATTTTGAATTTTTTATTTTTCTGTAAATCTAATTAACCCTTAATAGAACTTTATCAATTCACACTCATAAATAAATTTTCCACATTCTTTATCTTTGTACGGATAAGAAGATAATCCTAAAAACATATTTGGAAACAGTAACATTTCTTCCTCATTTCTTATCGTTACTGAATTTACATATACCCCGATGGTTTCTTTTTTTACATATATTTTTAGCAAATTATTCTCTGATGCATATGCTTCACTTTGCTTTACAATATCCTTAATTAAACTTGTGCTCATAAACCCCTTTTCTTGAATAGGTGTTGGTCTATCTCTTTTGTTTTCTTCTATAAGATTTCCAATGAACTCATCACTTACCAATCTATATAATATTACATCACAAGGAATTCTTGGAGCACTACACAAAATAATCGATAAAATATCCGCCATTTCTCTATATAAATGCTCATCACTGTCTGCACCATTCCTTAAATAATCATTTATTTGTCGGTAAGAATAACCACAATAGCATTCTATAGGAGCGGTACAAAGGTTATTTTTAATTGTATTACCAGCAAGTTCCATCATTTTTTTATATGTATCTGCCCACTTCGAATAATGTCTCATCCCCCAATCGCGAGCTTCCTTTTCATTTTTAAATTCAATATATTGATCTTTATTCCTTATAGTCCAATGTAATTCTCCATATCTTCTTTTATTTATAGTTTTCATAATATACACAGAACTACCACCCTTATTGCTTTCAGATTTTCTTTACAAACTTATTATTCTTTACATTTTTTTGAGCTATATTTAGTACCTTTTCTTTTCTTCTCATTTCCATCCTTAACTACATTACTTCTACTTGCTTTTTCAATCTGTATTGCCTTAAACATCTCACCGATTATAATAGGTGGATTATTATTTTCGGATACATAATGAACTTCATTCTTCCCTGAATTTAATAATCTAACTATTCCTATATATTTTTCGTTGCTCAGCATAACATCAATAGTTCTTTTACTCCACTTATCTTTTCCTGTTGGTGATTTAATTTCAAGTCTTTCCAATTCTTCAATTATTCCTATAATACTTTTACCTTGAAGGTATAAGTCAAATATTAGCTGAACATTTTTAGCCTCTTCATCATCGATAATTAGGCTACCATCAACATCATTTTTATAACCATAACATTTACGGTTATATAGCTTTGATGTTCCTTGTGCCGCTCTTTGTTTAATACCCCATTTTATATTATCGCTTCTTGATTCATTTTCGGCTTGTGCTATAGCTTCGATGATAGAAATCATGAGTTCACTATCTGTATTTGCAGTATCTAAGTCTTCTTGCTCAAATATTACACGCACTCCTAATGTCTTTAGCTGATTTAAGGCTTCAAGTGTATCCACTGTATCCCTGCCAAATCTACTAATACTCTTAGTTAATATAATGTCTAGATTACGGGACTTACATTCTTGAAGCATACGATCAAATTCTTTACGAGAAGAACCTGATTTACTGGATGCTATGTCCATATAAACATCAACAAGAAGCCATTGTGGTGTGGCCGCAGTTAATCTGGTAAGAGCAGATACCTGTGCAGAAAGGCTTTTTAGTTGTTCAGAACTATTACTACTGACTCTACAGTATATACCTACTCTTCTTTCTCTCTTTGGAGGTTTGGGTGGTATGAAATGTACTCGTGGGTTACCTGACATATTGTACCCCCTTACATTTATCGATTAACTCCATACTCTTTTTCACGCTTTAGAGGTTTTGGTGGTATGAAATATACTTTGGAACTTTTAGAAATACAGCATCTTCCTTATATAACATATTCCAACTACCCAAAAATTGGATCTTATATTAATGATTAAATTGACTTCTATGGCTGAACTGTTATTGTCTCTTTGTGTTTGTTACGCCTCATTAATTTGTCTGTGTTTTCACTCAGAATTTTAGGTGTATGATTAGCAATATCGTCTTCAAGGTCATTAGTTCTAAACTTCACACCAAGTGATTTAATCTCATCGGCAGTTGCAAAGCGATACTTGTTACAGTCTACCCCCATGAGGTTTTTGAACAATTGTTCTTGCGCATCTGACAATTGAACCTCAATAATATCCGCCAAAAGCAATTCATAATGGTTAAATACACTACCATACTCAACATTAGTCATATGCCTACCACAGAATTTATACGATAACGCACCAAATGCACTTTTATCCAAAATCTCAGTTGAAAACATCTCTTCGACAAACTCCCTACTAAGATTTGATATATTTTCCCGATGCTGCGTCTTATTAAACCTTCGAACAAACTTCCTCAAGTATTCATTTTTTACCAGCAATCTATAGTCGCGCTTTGTGATTCTGTCTACTGGAATTCTGTCATCATTTTCAACTGGGATATTATCTCTCAGATAGTTCGCCTCTTCTTGGGTAAATTTGTACGCCCCACCTACTGGCTGATATTTCTTTGTTCGACCATTCCGTACTAACAAGTACTTCCCATCAACTTTTATTCTAAATAAGTAAGCAAATGAAATCCTGATAATAGTATTTTTTTGCAGAATACCAGCCCTATTTAATTTTCGCTGAGATGATTTCCAGTTCTCATTATCAGTTAAATCAATAATGCTCGGAATAAGATATGGAATTGATATGCCCGAAATCAAACTGCCAAGCATAGGGCCTACCGGAATTGACTTTAGTTCAGATAAAATTGCACATGTAGCAGCACCAACTGAGATTAGAAGCAAAAATAGCATCTTTATTATTTTCATTTGAAATCAGCCCCCTCTCAACTTACTCCAATTGGAACATTCACATGACCTATCGCCACACATACTCCATTCTTTATTAAATAACATTCAATATAATGCGGTCCGTGAAATTTGGAATTTTCTGTTATTTCTTTTCCTCTATCTTGAATTTGACCACGGATTTCATTGCGTAACTCAGCTTCACTTCCCACATTTAGTACCTTCCATAGAATCTTGTCATAAGATGGACAGTTGGTGTACCCAATCTTGCATTTCACAGAAAAGTTATACGGAATAAACCTTTTAAAAGATGTGGCATACTTATCCAAGTATTCAAAAATTGACATCAATCTAAAACCATTACCAGATACTTTGCAGTCAATCGTTACATCATATTGCTCATATACAGGGTATAAATCTTCAATAAATTCTTCCGTATCATTAAATATTTGAGATTTACGAACACTATAGCTTTCGCTTATTACTTTCTCCTCTAATTTTTCCCAATAAGAATGATTAAAGAATTTATTCCATGCTTTTACCGCTTTATTATAAGTACACCCCGCATCGAACAATACGTCTAACACTTTTAAATTAGACTCAAGACGGTTTTTCCAATTATTCATTCTATAGCGATCAACATCACGAGTAACCAATGCCCTCCCATTGTCAACCGGAGCCTCAACCTCAGTACTGCCATTAATGCGGTCAACAATTGCTTGCATAGTATGATAAAAGAGTTCATCTAGACGTGAGTACTCTGCAGCAAATTTTTCATCACATAGAACTGTTTGAATTAATCCACTTGGCATATTTTTCCAATATTCTCGTGATTTACAAAACATCTTAGATAGTCGTATAACCTTTCGGAGATTATCGCCCTTGTCCTTTATTTCTCCGATAAACCATTTTTCTAGTGCATTCAAATGTCTGTCTGACCACTCACCGCCTGCATGTTCATAAATATAGTCCTTATCCTCTGAATCTTCCTTATATCTTTTAAAAATTGCAAAGTCCACATGGTAGCCTGTCGATGTATAATTCAAACGAACACAACTTGTCTTTACATCCGGATATTCTGCAAATTGTTTTGTCTTTCTCTTTAGTGCATCTGCAACCATATTCCTGGTAGCAAGAGGTCCCAGGTTGTTAAGATTATTTGATTCAAACACTATACCAACATCAATGTCATAATCATTTTTGTCATTTTGAACAGTAGTGTACATAGCCATACTGCCTTGTATCCTGTCCTCTGCAACCTTATAGTCTTTGCCTTTTTCATTATTGTATTCTAATAAGCCATCCTTCAATCGCTTTATATTCAACTTTCGTTTTTCCCTAAGTTCACTCTGTTCTGTTGCTGGAAGCACAACTTCCCTACGATAGAACTTATTAAATTCTTTCGAACAATCATACATGATATCTCCCCCCTTAAATTCCAACTGCAACAGGTTTTTTATAAATACTTTTCTAGTTCTATTTCAACACTCTAAGCTAACTATAATCTTATCATACTTTAATCATGATGATTAGCCTATTTTCACATCTATCTTATCTCCACAACCCTCCTAATTCATCTAATCTGTCAACTCTACCCTATCACCTTAAAGGTAGTTGATATGTTACCCTAAACAAGAAAAATGAGGGTTTCTAAGCATTATCAACTCTAGAAAATCATCTAGAAAAATTAACTATACTTGGAAACCCTTGATTTATAAATGTTTTAAATACACTCTATTTCTATACCCTTGACATCAAGACAACACACTCGACATGCACTGTGTTTGGAAAAAGATCTACCGGTTGGATTATTTCTACCTGGTATCCCTTATTATCCAAGTATTTTAGGTCTCTGGCCAAGGTCGAAGGGTTGCATGAAACATAAACTATTTTTTGAGGGGATAAGGTTACTATTGCTTCCAAAACAGCTTCATCGCAACCTTTCCTGGGAGGATCAACTACGACTACTTCTGGTTTTGCTTTTTGCAATGCTAGCTCAGGAATAAAAACCTCCGCATCGGCTGCATGAAATTCTGCATTTGTAATATGGTTTCTTTTAGCGTTTATTTTAGCATCTTGTACGGCCGCTTCTACATTTTCAACACCTATTACTTTTTCTGCTGTTCTTGCCATCAAAAGCGAGATGGTTCCAATTCCACAGTATACATCCAAAACTGTCTCGTTCCCTTCCAAAGCTGTCATTTCAACTACTTGCTCATAGAGAATTTCTGTTTGGATTGGGTTTACCTGATAGAATGCATGGGGAGAAATTTGAAATTCTAGATTACAGAGAGTATCCACCATATATTCCTGCCCATAAAGCACTCTGTTTTTCGAACCCATTATTACATTGGTTTTTTTTGTATTTTTGTTGATCACGATGCTTTTAACACGAGGGAATGCCTGGGTTATTCGGTCAATTAGTTCTTTTTCCTTAGGCAGACTCTCTCCATTAATCACTAAAATAATCATTTGTTCTTCTGATTGAAATCCTACCTTTGTCACTAAATGACGTAACAAGCCTTTTTCTGTTTTTTCGTTATAGATAGAAACCTTATTTTCCCTGATATACTTTTTCAGCGTTTTAATGATCTCTTTATTAAAAGGATGTTGTATCTTACAATCATCGATACTAACGATATCATGACTTCCTCGCTGAAAAAAACCAATAACGGCTTCACCTTCTTCCAGGCCAATGGGAAACTGTGCTTTGTTTCGATATCGATAAGGCTCTTTCATTCCTAAGATTGGTCTTATTTCCTTGTTTATTTTTCCGATTCTTTGAATGGTGTCCCGCACTTTTTTGTCTTTATATTTTAATTGTGCTTCGTAGCTAAGCGTTAATGTTTGACATCCTCCGCAGTGATGATGATAGGGACAAACTGACTCAACTCGATCCTCGGACGGTTTGATGAGCTCTACAAGAGATGCATGACCAAAATTTTTTCTTTTTTTGTCCATTCTCACTTTTGCCAGATCACCTGGTATGGTTCCCTGTACAAATAGTGGAAAGCCTTCAACTTTTCCAACGCCTTCTCCCTGATGAGTCAGATCTTCTATTGTGACCGTATATATTTCTTGTTCTTTTAACATCTTTTTCTTCCTTTCCCTTTATGCCTGGTAATAATTTTTTTCCTTTTCTTGCTTGTTCCTATCATTATGATATCATATAATTATTAATGTTCCTCTCAGTAATTTATCCGATAACTATCACCGCTAAGACTTCCGCTTCTACAAAAGGGTGTTAAGTCGTGATATGTCCCTCGTTGAACAAATAAATTTTAACCTTCTGATGGAGTTATAACTCCACTAGAAACTAAAATCCTTTTTTAGAAAGTGAGTGGCTTCGATGCGAAAGATTATATCATCATTCTTGCTGATTCTTGCGCTTGCCTTTGTTGGGGCTGGATTGCCTCTTTATATGGATAGCATAGATTTAGACTTAGACTTATCTTCCGATGCTCCAGATTCGGAGAAAGAATTAGATCTGCCTTATTCTTTAGAACATCAAGAGTTAAGCGCCTCTGAACATCTTATTGAGTTCACGATTGATTTAAGCCATGTGCCGGAAGATCTCCATCCTACTTCTTCTGGTTTATTAAAGATCTCTATATTACAAAACGACCAGAAAATAAGGGATGTGTCAGATGAATCCTTCCATGCCGATATCCAGATAGACCAACATGAAAATTCCCATGCTTTATCCGGATCGATCCATTTGTTTCCTGAGGCTTTTCAAACACCTGATGGGGACTATAGGCTTCAAGTTCGATTTTTATCAGCTGACTCCAGTGATTTGATACCACCAAAGGAAATTCCTTTATCCTTTTCTTCTATCAAAGCTTATTCATCAGCTGTATGGGATGCACCGCCTAATACAACGGCTTTAACACTTTATTTTCCAGAAGAAGAGCATGAGCACCTTATTCCTATCACACGTTTTGTTCCAAGAACCAATACGACTTTAAGAGAAACTGTCACTCAGTTGGAACAAGGACCTGCTGATCATCTTGGGTTAGCCCCTGGCTCACCTATCCCAAGAGTGCCTCGTATCCATCTTTCTGCCGGTGTCACCAGCCTTTATCTTACTAGTCCGTCAGAACCATATAGTGTAGATCCTTCCATTGCCAGTACAGCCGCTCATAGCCTTATAGAGTCTTTGGGTTCTATTAATGAGGTTCACGAAATACAATTTTACTTTGATAATCAGATCATCGCTGAAGGATTCAAAGGATTAAATACGAGTGAAAGGTTTTATCCTTCTCAGAGAACTTCTTATTTTCCTGCTTTTGTAGGAACAGAAGGGAGAGCTTTACTTTTCCCTGTATATACAGATCAGACCGAAATTGTTCTTTTATTAGAAAAATTGAAATACCAAAATCAGCATGATTTCTATCATCACCGTGTTCAGCCAACGATACCGCATTTTGTTGAGTTGTTGGATCATGAAATTTCAGAGGATCGATTACTACTGAATTTCAATCCTGCCTTCAAGGAATATATCACGCAACATCCTGTTCATGGAAAAATGATGATAGACAGTATCTTGTTAACAGTAGGATCTTTACCGGACATTAATTTTGTGGAATTCCTAACGGAAGGTGAGCCAGTTCATTTGCCAGCTGAAATAAATCAAGAGTTACCACTGTCGATTCCTTCGTATATTAATCCGGAAAACTAGACAAGAAAAAGAGCCGACCTTTAAGGCAGGCTCTCCAGACAAAATGTCTGTATTCATAAAAAAGGGAGAGGATGTGTTACGAATTAATCATAACATTATTCTTTCCCTTTTATATTACCAACAAGTTAATATTATGTTAAGAAAAAATTACAGAACTTTTGTTCTTCCACTATATATTTGTCCACGAGCTGTATCGACCGTCACTATATCGCCATCTTTTAAGGTTTTTGTAGCGTCATGAGCACCAACGACTGTTGGTGTGTGTATATTGAGTCCAATAACAGCCGCATGACTTGTCAAACCACCAGCCTCGACTATTAATGCTCCTGCTTTTTCCATAACAGGAACCATTTCCGCATCTGTAAACTCACTTACCAAGACGTCTCCTTCTTTAAGTTTTTCCCAGCTGGATGGATCTTCTGTCAGGATTTTCACTGTACCTGTATAGCTTTCACTGCCAATTCCTGTTCCGTTTACGATGACTTCTCCTACAATGTGGGCTTTAATAAGGTTTGTTGTACCTGCAATGCCTACGGGTACACCAGCCGTAATCACCACAAGGTCTCCTCTTTCAATCAAATTGCATTCTAAGGCTTTTGCTATTGAAGTATCTATGATATCATCGGTAGACTCAAGGTATTCTGTTAAAACAGCATAGGTACCCCAGCTTAGAGCCAGCTGACGTGTCACTTGACGATCTGTTGTTGCGGCAATCACCAGCTGAGAGGGTCTGAACTTTGATACCATTCGGGCCGTATGACCAGATGAGGTGGCTGTAATAATAGCAGCTGCATCTAAATCCATTGCTATATGGGTAGTCGCATCACTAATAGCATCTGTCATACTGGTTTCTTTATCATTAGCTTTTTGTCTCATTAAGTCACGATAGTTAATGGAAGCTTCTGTACGCATAGCGATCTGAGTCATCATTTGAACAGCTTCTACAGGGTATTTACCTGCTGCTGTTTCCCCAGAAAGCATAATGGCATCTGTTCCATCCAAAATGGCATTGGCTACGTCTGTTGCTTCTGCTCTGGTAGGTCTTGGGTTTCGTATCATAGAATCCAGCATTTGTGTTGCTGTGATCACTGGCTTTCCAACACGATTACATCTTCGAATCATGTCTTTTTGTGCTAATGGTATTTCTTCTGTCGGTATTTCTACTCCTAAATCACCTCTCGCCACCATAATGCCATCACTGGCTTCTATGATTTCAGCCAGGTTGTCTATCCCTTCCTGGTTTTCTATTTTAGATATGATTTTTATTTTTTCAGCATTGTTTTCTTCTAATATTTCTCTGATAGCCAGCACATCCCTGGCTTTCCTGACAAAAGAAGCTGCGATAAAGTCGATTCCATTTTTAATACCAAACTCTATATCTGCTTTATCCTTATCCGTAATTGCTGGTAAGTTTATCTTAACACTCGGTACATTGACACCTTTATGATTTTTAACTTCTCCTGCATTTTCCACTCGACAGTAAATATCTGTCTGATCTTTGATTTCTTTTACTCGCAGGGAAACTAGTCCGTCATCAATCAAAATTGTATCACCAGGCTTTACATCTTGTGCTAACGCTTTGTAGCTAACGCTGCATATTTCTTTTGTTCCTTCAACTTCTCTGGTAGTTAGAATGTATTCTTGTCCTTCTTCCAATTGAACTGATGGTTCTTGAAAGCTTCCCGTACGAATTTCTGGTCCCTTTGTATCCAAAAGGATTGCAATAGGTTTTCTTATTTCACGCCGTACTTCTTTAATCACATCGATTCGAGCTTGATGCTCCTGATGCGTACCATGAGAAAAGTTCAGCCGAGCCACATTTAAACCACTATTGACTAATGCTTCAAAAACATCTTTTCTTTCACTAGCTGGTCCAATCGTACATACAATTTTGGTTTTTTTCATTCACCCTGCCTCCTTCAGTCTTACTTCTTTTCTCTAGATAGACAAAATACCTGCCAAATCATAAGTCTCCATATCCAGCTTCTTTTTCATGGCAAGCGCTTTTTCTATTTCGATAGCTACTACTTCATTACACTTCATACCCACTGTAAGTCCTTTCTTACCTTCTAATATAAGATCCACTGCTTTTGCCCCTAACTTACTCGCCAGGATTCGATCAAAAGCTGTCGGATTCCCTCCACGCTGAATATGCCCTAGAATCGTTGCGCGGGTTTCCATGCTGGTTTTTTCTTCAATTTCTTTTGCTATCTCGACCGCACTGCCAGCACCTTCTGCCATCAGAATCAAACTATGCAGCTTTCCACGATTTTTTCCGCGAATAATCTTTTGACAAACACTATCAACACTATTGGGTATTTCTGGCAAAATAATACTCTCAGCTCCTCCTGCCAAGCCGCAGTACAAAGCAATATCTCCACAATGCCTTCCCATCACTTCTACTATATTGACCCGACCATGAGAACTGGAAGTATCTCTTATTTTGCTAATAGCTTCCACCACGGTGTTGATGGCCGTATCAAAACCAATGCTGTGATCCGTATATTCCAAATCGTTATCAATAGTACCTGGCACACCAATAGCCGTTATGCCGATTTCATTTAGCTTTTGTGCTCCAGCAATCGATCCATCTCCACCTATAACGACTAACCCTTCTATGCCAAAAACATCTAATACATTTTTTGCTTTTTTCAACCCATTTTCTGTTCTGAACTCTTCCGACCTTGCCGTCCGCAAAAAAGTGCCACCCCGATGAATAATATCCGCTACCGAGGAAAGGGTCATTTCTTTTAACCGAGCATTGATCAACCCTTCATATCCTTGCTCTATTCCGTACACTTTACAATTATTGTAAATTCCATTTCGGACAACAGCACGAATAGCCGCATTCATTCCTGGTGCATCTCCACCGCTGGTAAGTACTCCTATGGTTTTCATTACATCTCCTCCGTTCCAGTAAGTCTGTTGAGATTTGATTTCTCCTATATTCCAGTCATTTTTACAGACTGTTCTCCAAAAACCCGACGAAGCATTTTTATGAGATAAGCATCTTGTTTTACCCATAAGGCTGACTCTGCTCGAAATCTCTTTTTTGTATTCTCAATATAAACCACCACAGGTATATCTCCATGATACTCTCTAAGCAACGGTTTCACTTGTTCTATGAGAGTAAGTTGGCTCGTATCTTGCACCTTAATCCATAGCAAAGGTTCTTCGCTTTTTTTTCTATGGCTCACCGGTTGTTTTGGTTGATTGTTATTTTTATTTTGGAAAGCTTTCCCTTTCCATTCCGTTGCTTTGGCTAAAGGTGCCAATTGGTTAACCAATACCTTTGGTGCTTCCTCATCCCGACAATCTAACATACCATCTATAACAACGATTTCGTCTTCCTGTACTAAAGAGAGACATTGATCAAGAACTTTCGGAAAAACAATACATTCTACAGTACCATAAAGATCTTCCAGCTGGATAATCGCCATCATTTGATTGTTTTTGGTGGTTTTCATGCTGCGTGATAGTATCATTCCACCAATAATAATATTTTGACGGTCTTTTAAGGGAGTCGTCATAGGATCTTCTACCATTTTAATAAAATCTGCTGTATTGGCTGTCATATAATTTTCCAAAATATCCTGATGCTCTGATAAAGGGTGCCCACTGAGATATAATCCCAGCACTTCTTTTTCCATGCTAAGTTTTATTGGTAAAGCAAATTCTTCCACTGAAGGATAGTTTTCAGCCATAGGTTCATTATGATCTGCCAAGTCAAGATTAAACAAGTTAAGCTGTCCTTCTAAATTTTCTTTTTTTCTTTTTGATGCACTTCCCATCACTTGTTCATACACGGCTATTAGCTGGGCACGGACATAACCAAAACTGTCAAAAGCACCTGCTTTAATAAGGCTTTCAAGGGCTCGTTTATTTAGATCTCGCGAATGCAATTTTTCGCAAAAGTCGGAGAATCCTCGAAAGGCTCCTTCTTTATTTCTTAGATGAACCATTTGTTGAATCATTTGTTTGCCCACATTTTTGATGGCGGACATACCAAATCTTATGTTTTTTCCATTAACCGAAAAATAAGACATGCTTTGATTAACATCCGGTGGCAAAACTTCAATTTTCATTCGTTTACAATCCTGCATATATTCCGCAATTTTAGCTGAGTTCCCCATAACACTTGTCATTAATGCTGCCATGAATTCCAGCGGGTAATGACATTTCAAGTAAGCTGTTTGATAGGCCAGGACAGCATAGGCAGCAGCATGAGATTTGTTGAACGCATAGTTAGCAAAATCGATCATTTCATCATAGATTTGATTCGCTGCTTTTTCCGGTATTCCTCTTGAAATACAACCATCAATCTCCGTGGTTCCGTCATCTCTTTTTTTACCATAGATGAAGTTTTTCCGTTCTTCTTCCATAACGTCCATTTTCTTTTTACTCATTGCCCGGCGAACGAGATCGCTTCTCCCATAGCTATAACCGGCTAGGTCCCGAACTACCTGCATTACCTGCTCCTGATAAACCAGGCACCCGTACGTAACATCCAGAATGGATTCCATTGATTCATGAATGTACTGGACTGCTTTCGGGTTTTTCTTGTTACGGATATATTTGGGAATGGAGTCCATCGGTCCTGGTCTGAACAGAGAAATGCCAGCAATAATGTCTTCAAAACCTGATGGCTTTAATTCTTTCATAAACTGAATCATTCCAGCACTTTCCAGTTGAAACACGCCCAAAGTTTCCCCTCGACTAATTAAATCATATACCTGCTGGTCATCAAAATCCATACGGCTAAAATCCGGTGGTTCTCCACCACTAAAAGAAATATTGGCCAGGGCATCCTGAATAACCGTCAGGGTTCTAAGACCAAGAAAATCCATTTTTAACAGCCCTAATTCTTCTAAAGTCCCCATAGGAAACTGGGTAGTGATACTGTTTTCATGCATATAGAGAGGCACATATTCTTCTAAGGATTCTCTGGAAATAACCACACCAGCCGCATGCGTAGAAGCATGTCTAGGCATTCCTTCAAGCTTTCTTGCCATTTTAATTAAGTAAGCAGCTCTTTGATTTTCTTTCGTTAACTGCTTTAACTGTGCATTTTGTTCCAGGGCTTTATCAATAGTCATGCCTATGGCCATTGGGATCATTTTAGCAATCTGATCCACTTCTGCGTAAGCCATATTAATAACCCTTCCTACATCCCTGATGGCTGCTCTGGCAGCCATTGTTCCAAAAGTTATGATTTGTGCAACTTTATCTTCTCCATACTTTTCAATGACGTATTGGATGACTTCTTCTCTTCGTTCATAACAAAAGTCAATATCTATATCTGGCATGGATACTCTTTCCGGATTTAAGAACCGTTCAAATATTAATCCGTACTTAAGAGGGTCAACATCTGTAATACCTAAGGCATAAGAGACAAGACTTCCGGCAGCACTTCCTCTTCCCGGACCAACGGGAATTCCTTTTTCTTTAGCAAACCGGATAAAATCCCAGACAATTAAAAAATACTCCGTATATCCCATATTGCGAATAGTATTTAGCTCATGTTGTAACCGCTCACAAATGGCTTTATCCGGATCAGCATATCGATCGTATAAGCCTTCCCAGCATATTTTTTTCAAATATTCATCCAGTTCAATGCCCTCAGGCGGTTTATATTCAGGTAAATGAATGGTGTCGAAATCAAATTCCACTTGGCATCTTTCAGCGATTTTAACTGTATTTTCAATAGCTTCTGGTATTTCAGAAAATATAGACGCCATTTCATCATAGGATTTAAGATAAAAGTTATCGTTAGGAAATCTCATCCGAGCTTCGTCATCTTGATTTTTTCCTGTTTGGATACACAGCAGTATATCGTGAGCTTCTGCATCTTCTTTACGAATATAGTGTACATCATTAGTAGCGACTAAGGGTATATCTGTATCATGACTCAACCGTATGATTTCTTGATTAACGATCTTTTGTTCTTCCAGGCCATGATCTTGAAGCTCCAGATAAAAATGGTTTTCTCCAAAAAGATTCTTCAAAAAAACAGCCAGCTCTTTAGCTTTTTCATATTGCTGCGATAAAAGCAACTGCTGAATGTCACCTGCCAAGCAGGCACTTAAACAGATTAGACCTTTTGAATGCTTCTTCAGTAATTCATAATCGATTCTTGGTTTGTAATAAAATCCTTTTAGATATCCGTAAGAAACAATTTTCATCAAATTTTGATAGCCTTCATTGTTTTTAGCTAGCAATACTAAATGACCCTGTTCTTTATCCTGAGCAGGGTCCTTATCTTCCAACCTTCTTGCTGCTGTATATACTTCACAACCAATTACCGGATGAATATTTCTTTTTTTAGCCTCTCTATAAAAATCAACGACACCAAACATGGTGCCGTGATCTGTAATGGCAACAGCCTTCATATCTAGCTCTTTAACTCTGTCCATCAACTCGCGAATAGTAGCAAATCCATCCAGAAGGCTGTATTCCGTATGCAAATGAAGGTGTGTAAACATAAAGATCACCTTTTTTCTTTGTTAATCGATATTAATTTTCTTTTCATTTTTAAGGTACATAATAGCTTCCAAAACACTACCGGCCACATCACGAGACCTTTGAGATAGTCTGTAACATTGTTCTTCGCTAACTTCCGGATCAATCTCCAGAATCTTTTGGTCTTTCCAGACCCGACTACCTTCTTTTACAATTCCACGCAACATCCCATGCTGCTGGGCACGTATGATATGTCCTGCTATTTCGGCTAGTTTCTGTCCTTTGGAAACCTGATCGCCAATCTCTGCAAAAGTTTTAACAATACCGTCAGAAGGCGAGTTTTGAACCTTATTATATTCAAAACCATCACTTTCACCAGGCATACTTGTTTCTGGCTCTGCCATTCCTTCAAAAATGATACGACCCTGGTCATGACCTACTTTTGTTTCAATCACAATATCCACGTCTTGCCCTGCCGTAAAACCAGGTCCGGTTGCAATCGTAATAGCTGCCATGTCCCGATGTGTCCCTAAATTCTTTTTTGCCATAATCGCATCTACAAGAATATCAACAGGTATTTCTTTTAAGACCTCGCATTCAGAATCAATAATAATCGGTATTTGTTTATTTTTCCAGACTTCTAATATACCTTCCACATTTTCCACTTTTATGCCTTTAATTCCCTGTACCATCATTTCATTGTCAAATACAGCCTGGGCATAAGAAACAGTCCGACGAATGGAGAACGGGTTGTTATTCTCAATGATAAATACTTTAAATCCACTTCTGCGAAGCTTATGTGCTATTGCTGTTCCAACTTCTCCGCCACCACGTATGGCAACGATATCCCGCAACATACCATCCACTCCCCTTCTTTGATCATGACTATCATATAGCTGCGGCGCTTGGTATTCTCTACCATTATACTCTATTTCTATTATAAGTTGAAGCATAAATAGGATGAAAGGAACGATAAATTTTTCTTATTTCTTTTTTCCATTTCTTAACTTTTTTTCAATCTGCTCCAACTTTCTAAATCGATGATTCACACCAGACTTTCCTATCGGTGGATCTATTTTTTCGCCCAACTCTTTTAAGCTGGCCTCGGGATATTTAAGTCTTATGAAGGCAATGTTTTTAAGCGTTTCCGGTAATTGTTCCATGCCAATTCGCTGATCAATATACTTTATCATTTCTACCTGTTTCATCGAAGCTTGCACTGTCTTACTTAAATTGGCTGTTTCGCAATTAACAATACGATTAATATCATTTCTCATTTGTTTTAAGATCCGAATGTTTTCAAGGGTTAGCAACGCATTATGAGCTCCTATAATATTAAGTAAGTCAACGATTTGTTCTCCTTCTTTTATATAGAGCACATGATAACCTTTCCGCTCAATAATTCGGCCTTCGATACCATATTTTTTTAAAAGCTGCTGTATATGCTGAAGATGCTGAGCTCTATCAGAAACATACTCAAGGTGATAGTTTTTTTCTGGTGAGCTGAGAGAACCACTAGCTAAAAAGGCTCCTCGCAAAAATGCTCTTTTGCATGCTTCATCTTTTAACAGTTTGACTGGATTATCATATTGTAATGAAATACAGCCATTTTCAATTTTAATTAACTCTGTATTCTGAAGAACCTTTTTGCTGGCTTCTGTATTCTGTACGATTAACCTATATTGCTTGTTTTTACGAAAACGATTTGCTTTGGTCACCTGAATTTCTGTATGAATAAAAAATGTTGATTTAATCATTTTGAAAATCTTCCGAGCAGTAGAAGGGTTTTCTGTTGTTAAGCTAACCGATAAACCCTGTCTTCCTTTCAAATCTATCGAACCGATGGCACCGATAATTCCGGACAATTCTGCCAATTGGCAACATCGCTTATCTGGGATTATTCTGGCCAACTCTTCTTTTGTATCCGTAGAAAAAGACATTTATAATCCCTACTTTCTTTTACCAAAATAAACCAACAAGTTGATTTTCACTTTACTGTTTCAACATCGTTTAACAATGCTTTTAATATCATTTTTTGCTCATCAGAGTATTTAACCATTTCCAATACTCTATCTCTATGTACAAATCTTGCGTCAATAAATCCTTCTTTTTTTAAGGGAGAGCATCTTAACATTTTTGATTTCATCAAAAACCAATGCACTGTTTTATATATTTTTTCATTTTTTGCCCATCCTGCTTGATACACATAATGAATAGAGCCCAGGTATTTAATGATTTCCGCTTTCACTAATGACTCTTCATATACTTCTCGATAAGCTGCTTCCCGTATCGTTTCTTTTTTTTCTACTTTGCCTTTCGGAAGCACCCAGTCTCCATTGTATTTTTTTAGTAGTAAAACGGCATTCCCGCATATCACCACACCACCCGCACTGGTTTCATATCGCATTTTTTCACCTCGCTGAGGAAGCACTCTGGCATTCCTGTAAATTTCACTCTGTCATCTTCATGTATCTTACCAAAAGCACCTGCTATGAGGATACGTTAGTTCGACAAGTAATATTCAATGAATTTAGATGTTTTATAGGCATCGTGCCTAACATAGTCGTTTTTAATTTCCACCAGATCTTCTTCCACTAAATGAATCTGCTGTTCTTTTAATGCAACCTTATCATTTTCATCAGGCAAAACCATTTTTGCCCCTTCCAGCGCATATTTTTCTTCAATTTGTACCGGAACTTTTTCTTTGTTTGCAATGACATAGTCAATCCTTTTAAGGCCGGTGTTTTTTAAGAGTGCTTCCACATGATGCCTCACACTAAATTGATCCGTTTCGCCTGGCTGCGTCATAATATTTGGTAGATAAAAGGTAGTCGCTTTTGATTTATTAATGGATTCAGCAACAGGGTTAATCAAAAGATTGGGAATAATACTGGTATACAAGCTACCCGGACCAAGAACAATAGCATCGGCTTCCTGAATGGCGTTAAGAATTTCCGGCAAAGTGGACGCTTTTTTAGGTCTTAAAAACACAAAATCAATGGGACTATCTTCTTCTAAACTCTTTTCAGGAATTTTAGATTCACCTTTAATAATTTTACCATTTTTAAGCTGAGCATATAAGGTGATGTTTTCTAAGGTTACTGGGTAAACCTGACCTTTAACAGCCAGTACTTCATTCATTTTCTTAATAGCTTCTTCAAAGCTTCCGCTGATCCCATTCATAGAAGCAATAAATAGATTTCCAAAGCTTTGTCCTTTTAACGAACCTTCTTGAAAGCGATATTGTAACAAGTTTTCCATGGTTGGCTCCATTTCAGACAGGGCTAAAATACAGCTTCTTATATCACCAGGCGGGAGCATCCCCAAATCCTCTCGAAGAATTCCAGACCCACCCCCATCATCAGCAACCGTAACTACGGCCGTAATATTTGATGTCATTTGCTTCAGCCCTCTCAAGAGGATAGACAGGCCAGTACCACCACCAATCACAACTACTTTTCGCCCTTTTGCTAAGACTTGTTTATCATAAATCATACGCTGAATATGTTTGCTGTTTCTATGCACACCCTGAGTAAAGGGAGTTGTTTGAAGGTTTTTTAATAAAGAAGTAAACCCTCGCTTAAAAGCTACACCGAATAAAAAACAGCCTGCAACTCCGAATAAAACCATTATCATCCAGTGAATATCAAAAAAATATACAACAATATGACCTGCTGGAATCGAAATTAAAAGCAGGCCTAGGACGCCTATCAAAATCCATCTTTTTAGCTGCAACCCTGGCTTTAACCAGTGAATCCACTTCATGTAATACCCTCAACCCTCTTTAATCGATGTCTCGATGGTTTACAATGGTTCTAAAATCACCTTTTTGAAGGCGGTTTTCAAGTTCTAACGCCATGGTAACAGAACGATGCTTCCCTCCTGTACAACCAATAGCTAATACTAGTTGGTGTTTGCCTTCTTTCATATAGTTAGGCAAAAGAAACCGTAACATGCTTTCTAATTTTTCAACAAAAATCGTTGCATTACTATCTTTCATCACATATTCCTGAACTTCAGAGTCTTTTCCCGTTAAATCCCTAAGCCTATCGTCATAGTAAGGGTTTTGAAGAAATCGTACGTCCATCACAAGATCGGCATCTAAGGGAATTCCGTACTTAAAACCAAAAGAAGTAATATTCAATAAAAAATAATTATCTAAATCTCCCTCTTGATAAATATGCCTTAATTCTTCTTTTAACTGACCCGGAGTTAATCGTGATGTGTCCAGAATAGTGGATGCCATTTCTCTTAGAGATTGAAGTTCTTCTCTTTCTTTTTTTAAGCCTTGTTCGATGGATCCATTTTGAGATAAGGGATGGACACGCCTCGTTTCCTTGAATCGCTTAATCAGAACATCATCGCTGGCATCTAAAAACAAGATATCATATTCATAACCAAGCTTACGAAAAGCCGTCAGGCTTGGAAATAGATCTTCAAAAAACAGACCTCCTCGAATATCCATCACCATAGCAATCTGTCCAACCATTCCTCTTTTTTTATCACATAGCTCTGCAAACTTAGGAATTAATGCAGGCGGCAGATTATCAACACAATAAAAACCCAGATCTTCCATAAACTTAACCGTTAAACTTTTCCCTGCACCTGAAACACCTGTAATAACTACGAATTTCATTGTTCACACTCCATTTTATTGATAACTCCCACCGTTAACGTCTCGGTAAACCAACCAGGTTTACCCAGGTTTTCTGTTATGAACGTCCAATAACTCTTAGTTCAGATTCTAGTTCAACCTCGTACTTTTCTCTTACTTTGTTTTTAATCATTTCCATTAGGGTAAGGACATCGGAAGCTGTTGCCCCACCCATATTTACAATAAATCCAGCATGCAATTCTGAAACTTTAGCTCTTCCCACAGTGCATCCTTTTAATCCGCAATCTTCTATCAGTTTTCCAGCAAAAAATCCTTCCGGCCGCTTAAATACACTTCCTGCGCTAGGTAAGTCATAGGGTTGCTTTGTTAACCTTCTTTTCCAATAATCATTGGTTATATTCTTTATTTCCTCCCGGTCTCCTCTTTGAAGCTTCAATACTGCTTCCACAATAATTTCTCCCGTTGCCTGTATCCGGCTACTTCGATATCCCATTTTCATATCTGGATGATCGATGGTATTTATTTTTCCCTCAAGGCTCACAGTGGTGCATTCAGATAAAATATTTTTCATTTCGCCACCATAGGCTCCCGCATTCATCGTCAGAGCGCCTCCCAATGTTCCCGGAATACCTGAAGCGAATTCAAATCCCACCAGTGACATTTCTTGTATTTTTTTCGCAAGGCAATTAAGACTAATGCCTGCTTCTGCATATACGTATTCATCTGAAAATTGAAGAGCTTTCATACAGCTGCCAATTTTCATAACGATCCCTTCAATTCCAGCATCCATTACCAGCAAGTTACTCCCTTTTCCAATGACGGTTAAAGGAATGTTATGCTTATTACAAAAACGAATAATGTGTATTATTTCCTGTTTAGAAGTAGGCATGATTAGAACATCAGCCTTTCCTCCTATTTGAAAAGAGGTATGCTGACTCATTGGCTCGTTTCGTCTGAACCGCTCAGCAGGAAACTGTTCTTCTAACTTTGTTAACCATCTAGCTTTATTCAAACATCTCACTCCTGCAATCAATAGTTATGATCAGTTATTAAATGACTGTCATAAACATTATAGACTTTTCCTTATGATCGGTCAATCAGCAGGTTGATTGGATCCTTTACTTTTATATGATTTTGATTGAAGGGTTTGGCGTAAATTATTTGTTTTTTCCAGTCGCATATTTCATGCGTATTTTTGTATTTAGGGCAGTCTGGATGACATTGTGCTTTTTTTTCTAAAACAAAAAGCCCGGCATTTCCTATAAGAAATTTAGTGCCAGGCCTTCGATAAGCATCGTTTATGTTGCTAAGAATGATATTGGGCTTAAATCGCTGATGACAAAACCCTTGTAGTAAATCATTTTTTTGCTTTTCTCTATCTTGTAATGACTGTAATGTAATGTCTGACTCTTTTGACCCTGCACAGATTTCTTCCGTCCGGACAGATGATTTTTCACACCAGCCAACCATAGGATCTTTTATCCATATACTCACTACACAGATCACCATTCATCCTCCTATTTGGAACATATTGCGTTCACTATAGATAGCGTTTTCCTGATTTAAATGATGACGCTCCGGCTTTGCATCAATGGCTGATCTAATAAAATTTTCAATATTTTGAGGATCTTTTCTTAAAGCCATCAATACGTCAAACTCTACATTCGAATGCAAGCATGGCTTTAATTTCCCATCACTGGTCAGACGAATTCGATTACACTCGCCACAAAAATGATCACTGATAGGATTGATAAACCCTATCTTTCCTTTCGCTCCAGCTAATTGATAATATTTTGCCGGACTTCCTGAATTTCCTTTTAGGGGATGCAAAAGTCCCAGCCTATTTCTAAGCGTCTCATTTGAAATAAATCTTGTTTTAGCCCAGTGACTTGCTTGCCCTACTGGCATAAGCTCAATAAAACGAACATCTATCGGGTGATCATAGGTTAAGTTTGCAAAATCATCCAACTCGTCTTCGTTATATCCGCCAATCATAACCGTATTTAACTTGACCGGCATCATGCCCAAATCTATTACTTTATCGATGCCATTCATCACTTTTTTCAGTTCTCCGCCTCTGGTTATTTCCTTGTATCTTTCTTCCTTTAACGAATCAATGCTAATGTTAAACCGAGTTAGCCCAGCTTTTTTCAAAGGTTCTGCCATTTCTTCCAAAAGGCTTCCATTGGTGGTCATTGTTATCTCATTAATGCCTTCTATGGCTGCTAATGAATAAATTAAGTCAACAACCCCTCTCCTCACCAAAGGTTCCCCACCCGTAATGCGCAGCTTGTTTATTCCTAACGGAACACTGGCTTTAACAAGAGTTATCATTTCCTCATAGCTCATCATATTTTTATGTGATTTTTTCTGTATTCCCTCTTCCGGCATACAGTATAAACATCTCATGTTACAAAGATCCGTAATGGATATTCGCATATAGTTAATTTTACGTTGATACTGATCGGCCATTACGTCCCTCCTAACTCATTTAAGTTATTATTTTTAGACAAAAAAACAAGACGGCCAGGAAAGGTGTCTTGTTAGAAGTCAGCATTTTTTCCTTTCCAATCGCGGGAGGCATAAAAATTTCTTTTTATACCCTTGGCTGATTTTCATAGACGTTCGAAAAACATCCTTAGAAATAAACAGCTCGGAAAATATTAACTTGTCTACATTATTGTAAATATTATAACATATCTCATGCCAAATGTATACATATCCACTAAAAGGTGCTATCCACAATAGGTTAGCACCTTTTACAGATGAATTACCAGACTTCTGCAAAAGCAGCGTTTGTATAGATATCTTCCAATCGCGTTTTATGGCCTTTTTCCATTTTTACTAATTCTAAAAAGGTTTGTTTTTGTTGTTCTTCTTCACTTGCATTCGCAAACTGTTGGTACATATCCATTGCCTCTTGTTCTTTTTTCATAGCAAGCGCAATCGCATCCTTAAAGCTCATATCTGTAGAAAGTTTTTGTTCTTCAACGGTTTCGGCAACTTTGTAATCTTTTGTTTCATCAAACTTCATTTCATCCTGCTTTTTATCAAAGTAAGATTTCAATATCATTTCATGTTTTTTTTCTTCTTCTGCTAATTCCTTAAAGGTAGATTTTAATGTTTTATCCTCTATTTTTTCTGCCGCATCTTTGTAAAACTCATGGGCCTCCACTTCGTTTTCAACAGCCATTTTTAATATCTCTTTATAATTTTTCACTTCGCTCCACCTCCATCAAGTTTTCATCTTATTTGCCTGATGCCACTCCATTACTTAGAATATGTTACCCGATCTGAGTGTGCATAAACATTCATTCTATTTCCTCTGGCAAAACCCACTAAGGTTATGTTCATTTGTTCTGCTACCTCAACGGACAAATCAGTAGGCGCCGATCTGGATACAATCATAGCTATTCCTTGCTTAGCTGTTTTAATCAACATTTCTGATGAAATTCTCCCACTAGTTAAGAGCCATTTTCCTTGCAATGATATATTGTCTTTCATCGCATGACCGATTGTTTTATCCAATGCATTGTGTCTCCCTATATCTTCATGAAAAATAAGCATTTGTTTTCCATCGCATAAAGCACAGGCATGAACGCCTCCCGTTTCCTTAAAAAGAACTGATTGTTTATTAAATGTATTCGAGAGTTCCAAAATATGCTTTGCCTCTACGTGAAACTGATCTTTTACCGGTTTTGCGGTTAATGAATCCAACACATCATAGAACACAGTCCCTTTTCCACAGCCACTGGTCAATGTTCTTTTTCCATGAATTTTCATTTTAGAAAACACTTGTTCGGATATAGTAATATGTCCATAACCCATTGCGTCCTCTATCCTTATGCTTTCAATATCTTCCATGGTTTTAATGAGGCCTTCTGAGTATAAAAACCCAATCATTAGGTACTCCAGATCTTCTCCTGAGCATAGAAGGGTTACAAATTCTTCATCATTGATATAGAGGGTAAAGGGTTTTTCTTTTGCTACTTGATCCTCTACTTCTTCACCACTATTGTCGCGCACTCGAATAATATTGACTTTTTTTGATATGGCGCTCATTAAACATTACTCCTTTAAACGCTGCTAACCACAGAAAATCTTTAAAGCAGTCGTGCTAACTCCTAATTTAGCACGACTGCCTTTCTTTATGCTAATTTTTCAATGGTAATACCCGTTACTTTAAGTCCTGGTATTTTACTGAATTTATCAAACTCCTCACCATTAGTCAGTACATTCGCACCTTCTGACCAGTGGAATGGTATAAATAAAACATTTTCTTCCACCCGATCCGTTATTTTTGCTTTGATTTTCACTTCACCACGACGGGATTTTACTCTTACAAAATCTCCCTCTTCAATGCCCTTTTGAGCAGCCAGTGCTGGATTGATTTCGATATAAGATTCTGGTGCTATTTTATTAATACCATCGGTTTTGCCAGTCATGCTGCGAGTATGATACTGGTAAAGAATTCGGCCAGTTGTAAGCACCAATGGATATTCTGGATCACCTAGTTCGCTGGATTCAACAAATTCTATGGCTTTCAGAAGTCCAGTTCCTCTTGCTGGTTTTCCAATATGCAGAATGGGAGTCCCCGGATGTTCTTCTGTTGGGCATGGCCATGCAATACCTTTTTCTTCAAGTCTTTCATAGCTAATGCCCGCATACTGTGGCGTTACCTGGCGAATTTCTTCAAACACTTCTTCTGCACTGTCATACTGTTTTTCATAGCCTAGCCTGTTCATTATCTCCATAAAGATTACCCAGTCTGGCTTTGCTTCTCCAGGTGCATCAACAGCTTTTCTAACACGTTGAACCCTTCTTTCTGTATTGACAAAGGTTCCATCTTTTTCAGCAAAAGCGGCTGCTGGTAACACAACATCAGCAAGCTCGGCTGTTTCTGTCAGGAAAAGATCCTGAACGACCACAAATGCTTTCTTTAATGCTTTTTCAACATGATGGGTGTCCGGATCAGAAACCATTGGGTTTTCACCGAATACGTAGAGCATTTTTACTCGATCTTCTTCAATGGCTTTAACCGTATCGGTGATCGTCAGACCTGGTTTATCTGATAGCTTAACTCCCCACGCATCTTCAAATTTCTTTACAATCGTCTCATTCGTTACTGGCTGATATCCAGTAAATACATTAGGAAGCGCTCCCATATCACAAGCGCCCTGAACATTATTCTGACCACGAAGTGGATTCACGCCACCACCAGCTTTACCCAGATTACCCGTTAGCATTGCCAGGTTCGACAATGTCATAACACTTTCTGTTCCTGTCACATGCTGAGTAATTCCCATACAATAGATAATGGTAGCTGTACCTGCTTCACCATATAAGCGAGCTGCTTTTCGTATATCTTCCGCATCGACTTCGCATATTTCTGCTACGTATTCTGGTGTGTATTTTTCAACAACTTTTTTCAGTTCATCAAAACCTTCTGTTGTATTCTGAATATACGCTTTGTCTTCCAGTCCTTCTTCAAGAATAACGTTCATCATGGCATTGTGCAAAGCGACACTTGTCCCAGGTTTTATTTTCAAGAAAACGTCGGCATATTCTGCCATTTCAATTTCTCGAGGATCAGCCACTATTAATTTTTTGCCAGCTTTTATGGCACGTTTTAACTGAGCTCCGATCACCGGATGATTTTCCGTTGTATTTGATCCAGTAATAAACATGGTATCCGCCGTTTGGATATCGGCAATGCTGTTCGTCATCGCTCCGCTTCCTAATGTCGTTGCAAGACCTGCAACCGTAGAGGAATGTCAGAGGCGGGCACAATGGTCCACATTGTTGGTCCCGATAGCCGCACGCATCATTTTTGTCATCAAATAATTATCTTCTGTCAAGCCACGAGCAGAAGAAAAACCTGCAACAGCGTCTGGGCCGTCACTTTCTTTAATTTCTTTGATTTTACTTGTTATAAGGTTATATGCTTCGTCCCAGCTAGCTTCTGTAAGCTCTCCATTTTTTCGAATAAGTGGTTTTTGGAGACGGTCTGAATGACTAACAAAGTCAAAAGAAAATCTACCTTTAACACACAACAATCCTTCGTTGCAATGTCCTGTTACCGGCAATACTTCCATGATTTTGTTGTCCTTAACCAGAAGTTCCATTTGACATCCAACACCACAGTAAGAGCAGGTTGTCTGTACTTTATCCACTTCCCAGTACCTGTACTTTTCTCGTCGTTTTGGCATAAGGGCACCCACCGGACATACGGATACACAGTTTCCACAAGAAACGCATGTGGATTCTGAAATTCCTTGCTCAAAAGGAGTTCCCACATGAGTTTCAAAACCTCGATCCACAAAACAGAGTGCATCTGTGTTTTGGACCTGAGAACACATGTATACGCATTTTCCGCATAAGATGCATTTGGTCTGATCAGCTGTATAGAACTCATTCGAAACATCTTTTTCATAGCTTTTTCTTGCGCCATCATAAGAAGTTTCTTCTATATCATATTGATAACAGAGATCTTGTAAAGTACATCTACCAGCCTTTTCACAAGTAAGACAATCCAACGGATGGTTTGCAAGAATTAAGTCAAGTATCTCTCTTCTAGCTTCTACAACCGCTTCGCTTTCTGTCTGAACTATCATTCCATCTGTAGCAGGGATGCAGCATGCCGTCATCAATGAGCGGGCACCTTCCACTTCTACAACGCAAATCCGACATGATCCATGAGGCTTAAATCGGTCATCATAACAAAATGTCGGGATTTTTATTCCAATTTTTTCGGCAGCTTGAAGTATCGTAGCTCCTTGCTCTACTTCTACTTCAAAACCGTTAATAGTAAGATTTATCATCCTGATCCTCATCCTCCTTTACTTGTCAGTACCTATTTAACCTTATCCTTTTTTAATGGCATCAAACGGACAGGCTTCCAAACATGCTCCACATTTAATACATTTTTCCTGGTCAATCAAGTATACTTCTTTCCCTTTCACGCCACTGATACAATCCACAGGACATTTTGCGGCGCAAATTCCACATTTTTTGCATTTTTCCGGTATGACCAGAAACTGGAGCAAGGCTTGACAAACACCTGCCGGACATTTTTTGTCATTGACATGTGCTTCATACTCATTTCTAAAATACTTAATGGTAGACAAGACCGGATTAGGAGCTGTTTGTCCAAGTCCACATAAGGATGCACTTTTAATGGTTTTTGCCAAAGACTCTAGTTTGTCTACATCTGCAAGAGTTCCTTTTCCTTCTGTAATTTTATCCAATAACTCATGCATTCTTTTTGTTCCTTCTCGACAAGGTGTACATTTTCCACAGGACTCTTCTTCTGTAAAGTCTAAGAAAAACCGCGCTACGTCAACCATACAGTTATCTTCATCCATAACAATCATTCCACCAGAACCCATCATAGATCCTAATTGAATTAAATTGTCAAAATCAATCGGTGTATCTAAATGTGCTTCCGGAATACATCCGCCGGATGGTCCACCAGTTTGAACCGCTTTAAATGCTTTACCATTCGGAATACCTCCACCAACTTCAAAGATAGTTTCTCTCAAAGTGGTTCCCATTGGTATTTCCAGAAGTCCGGTGTTGTTTATTTTTCCTCCTAATGCAAAAACCTTGGTACCTTTTGATTTTTCTGTGCCTATACTCGCAAACCAATCGGCACCTTTTAGAATGATTTGTGGTACATTCGCAAAAGTTTCTACATTATTTAATAATGTAGGCTTATCAAAAATACCTTTGACAGCTGGGAAGGGAGGTCTTACTTTCGGCATTCCTCTTCCACCCTCAATAGATCGAATAAGTGCTGTTTCTTCACCACAAACAAAGGCTCCTGCTCCTTCACGAATCTCCATATCAAAATTAAATCCTGATTCAAAAATATCTTTTCCAAGCAAACCATTTTCTCTTGCCTGGTCTATTGCAATCTGAAGCCTTTTTACAGCAATCGGATATTCCGCTCGAACATATACAAAACCATATTCAGCTCCTACGGCATAGGCTGCAATTGCCATGGCTTCTACCAGCGTATGAGGATCTCCTTCTAGGACAGATCGATCCATAAATGCTCCCGGGTCTCCCTCGTCAGCATTACAAGCCACATACTTCGTATCGCCTTCCGCTTTTCGTGTGAAATCCCATTTTAATCCTGTTGGGAAACCACCACCACCACGACCCCTCAGTCCAGAATTCTTGATTTCTTCTACTACTTGCTCCGGAGTCATTTCAGTCAATACTTTTGCCATGGCTGCATATCCATCGTA
This sequence comes from Tindallia californiensis, assembly GCF_900107405.1. Lineage (NCBI taxonomy): Bacteria > Bacillati > Bacillota > Clostridia > Peptostreptococcales > Tindalliaceae > Tindallia > Tindallia californiensis. Next base: position 199,583 of record NZ_FNPV01000002.1, read on the forward strand.
AGCAATGTATTCTTCAAGAATCTCCGGATTAATAACTCCACAGTTTCGAAGCGCAACCCGTTGTTGTTTTTTGTAAAAGCCCATATTATTAATGCTGTCACTTGCTTCTTTTTTACCAGGCTCTTTATAGATTAATTCTTGTACAATTCTCCCCTTTACCAGGTGCTCCTCTGTAATTTTAGGAACGTCATCTAACTTCACCTGGCTATAAAAAGAACCTTCCGGATATACAATAACAATAGGCCCAGCTTCACAAAGCCCAAAACAACCAGTCTGAACAACTTTTACTTCTTTCTCTATTCCATGTTTCTCCAGCTCTTTATTAAAAAGATCTATGATCTTAAAAGCATCTGAGGAAACGCATCCAGTACCGCCACAAACCAGCACATGAGATCTGTACAACTCCATATTTTGCCCTCCTTACCATATTTATTTTAAGCTTCTTCTTTTTCAAAAATGCCAATCGTCTGACTTTTCAGCACTTTGCCATTCACCAAATGCTCCGCTACTATTTGTCTTGCTAAATCAGCTGTCAGCTTAACATAGGTTGTTTTATCATCGCCTTCATAAACTTCCAACATTGGTTCAAGCCTGCAAGCACCAATGCACCCCGTTTGAGTTACTGTAACATTTTGAAGATTTCGCTTATTAATTTCATCAATCATCGCCATCATAACCGGTCTAGCACCAGCTGCTATCCCACAGGTCGCCATTCCTACCACCACTCTGATATCACCACTACCACTTCGAAGCTTTACATCTTCCTGTGCTTTTTTACGAATAGCTTCCAATTCAGCAATCGTTTTCATGACAATCCTCCTTCATGATTAATATTTCTCCATGATTTCTTTTACATCTTCCACCACAAGTCTTCCGTATACATCTTCATTAATTGTTATAATAGGCGCCAGCCCACAAGCTCCTATACAGCGACAAGCTAAAAGACTAAATTTTCCATCCGGAGTTGTTTCACCTGATTTTATTCCAGTAAACTTCGAAATCTCATCAAGAATTGGTTGTGCATTTCGCACATAACAAGCAGTTCCCATGCAAACAGAAATCAAATAGTCACCTTTAGGTTCCAGGTTAAACTGTGAATAAAACGTAACTACTCCATATATTTCGCTCATAGGTATTTTTAAGCCTTTTGATATCTTTTGCTGTACCTCTAATGGTAAATATCCAAAGATATCCTGGGCTTTTTGAAGCACTTGTATCAAGGCTCCTTTTGTTTCTTTTTCACGGATAATCAGCTCATCCAATTTTTGAAAGTTCTCTGCTGTCATGGTTTCTTTTGGCATTTCGTTACCCTCCTTCATTATTAGCTTAAAATTCCATAATGCATGATGTTGTCAGTATAGTCTGACTTATCCACTGGCAATAATGCCAATTTTTCAATATTATATCATAAGATGAGGATTTCATGTTAAAAAATAAACAACAAATTAAAATAATCTTGTCATTTATCTTTTTTCATGTACTCTGTTAACCGTTCACTAAAGGCCTGAGCTGCATGATAACCCATCATTTTTTGTCGATGGTTTCTTGCAGCCACTTCAACCATCAAAGATAAATTCCTAGCTGGTTTTACCGGTATCACCACTTCTTCCACGTCCACATCCAGTATTTTCCGACAAGATTCATCTAACCCCAAACGATCATAGCTTTTTTGATGATCCCATTCTTCCAGGTGTACCACAAGGTCGATCCCCGTTTGATTTTTTATTGCACCAACCCCATAAAGACTTTTAACGTCTAAAATGCCAATTCCTCTGACTTCTATCATGTTTTTCGTCAAATCCGGGGCTGCTCCTACGAGGTAGTCATGTCCAATTTTTTTAACTTCTATGGTATCATCAGCTACTAGTAAATGTCCTTTTTTAACTAATTCGATAGCTGTCTCACTTTTTCCAATACCGCTCTTACCTGTAATAGCTACCCCTACACCATAAACATCCATCAAAACACCATGGATTTGTACCGTTTCGGCTAAATGAAATTCCAAATAATTCATCAGCCGGGAAATAAGTTTTGTTGTGTTCAGATGACTTCCCACTATTTTCCGCTTATGTTCACTGGCAATTTTCAGCAGTTCTACAGGCAAGCCCATGCTTCTACTAACCAGCATACAGGGAATAGGGTATGACATGATTTTATCAAACCGGCTATTTCTAAGATCTTCCGGTAAGGTTTGCAGGTAATAGTGTTCTACTTTCCCTAAGATTAATATGCGCTCATAGGCAAAATAATCGAAGTAGCCAGCAAGCTGAATACCAGGTCGAACCAGCTCGCTGGTAGTAATACAAGATTCTGACGAAACATCTGGATTTAGGTCTTCTAGCTGTTGATCTTTTATTAGTTGAGTAACTGGTATTGGCATAATGCCCCTCCTTTTTTTATCAAATCATTCCGATATTGGAGGCTCAGGAATAATAGCCAACGCAATGATATAGGCAATAATACCACCAAACCCCATGCTAAACACGGTGAAAACAACCCATATTAGACGCACTAACGTAGGGTCAATATTAAAGTATTCGGCAATACCACCACAAACGCCAGATATTTTTTTATTTGTACGGGATAAATAAAGACGTTTCATCTTTACATTACCTCCTTATAATCCTTTTAATCCTTCTAACCATTTTTGTGAAAATAATAATGCACAGCTTCAGCCTGCTTAGTGTTAATTCCTTCAACGGCTTTAATTTCGTCATAGGTTGCCTTTTTTAGATTTTGAATCCCCTTAAAATGCTCCAATAATCGGCGCCTACTTTTTTCACCAATACCCACAATGCTGTCCAACTCTGACTCTGTCAATACTTTACTTCTTCTCTGGCGATGAAATTCGATGGCAAAACGATGGACTTCATCTTGTATTTTTGATAGCAGCCGCCAGACTTCCTTGTAAGCTCTTAGATCATATTTTGTACCTTCATATAGCAAAGCACTGGTACGATGCCTATCATCCTTCACCATTCCCGCAACAGGTATAGTAACATTACATTCTTCCAACGCTCTTAAGGCAGCTGAAATCTGACCTACACCACCATCCACTAGTAATAAATCTGGAAAGTAAGCAAAGCTTGATGTATCCATTTCTTTGTTTCCGTCGGCAATTTCCTGAGCTTCGTTTAAGCCTCTTTTAAATCGCCTTTTAACAACTTCATAAATGCTCCCTGGGTCATCAGGGGTGGTAATATTTCTTATTTTAAATCTTCTATACCCACTTTTATTAGAGATTCCATCCTTAAACACTACCATAACCCCTACCGGCTCTGTTCCTGCTGTTGTTGAAATATCAATTGCTTCGATTAACATAGGTGGTTGCTGTAAATTAATCATGCCAGCTATTTCATGAAGTGCCTGAATTCTTTCAGATTCCTTTTTTTGCCTTGATTTTTCACGTTGCTCTATTAATATATTTGCATTTTTTTGAACTAGTTCAACCAGTTTTCTTTTTTCGCCACGTTGTGGTGTTTTGATAGTTGCTTTTCGACCTTTCTTTTCTGTAAGCCAATGTTCAATTAACTCTTTATCAGCAGGTTCTTCCGCCATCAATAGCTCAATAGGTATATAAGGAGCGTTGTCGTAATAAAGTTTCAAAAAAGAAGCTAAAATTTTCGAACTCTCTTCCTGCTCTTCACCTTTCAGAAAGTGATGATGTTGGTTGATAATTTTCCCATCACGAACAGAAAAAACCTGAACACAACTTTCGTGATTTCCTCGCACTAATGCAATAACATCTTGGTCTAATTCATTTCCTCGATCCATTTTTTGCTTTTCTGTCACTTTTTTAAGTGCTGTCCACTGATCTCTAAAAAGGGCTGCTTTTTCAAATTGCATTTCTTCTGCAGCCTGCCTCATTTTCTGCTCCAATTCGTTAAGTAGCTTGTTTTCTTTCCCATCCAGAAGCAGTGTTACCTGGCGGATCATTTCTTGATACTCTTCTTTATGAGTCTTTCCCTGGCAAGGTCCAAGACATTGTCTTAGGTGAAAATTTAAACAAGGTCGATCAATTTTTCCTGAATTTTGGCTGATCTTTTTATTGCATCTTTTTATTGGAAAAAGCTGCCTTATCAATTCCAACGTTTCGTTCAAAGCACCTACGTCTGTATAGGGACCAAAATACCTTGATCCATCTTTCATGATTTGCCGTGTTTTAAAGACTCGTGGAAAGAATTCTTTATTTGTGATTTTGATGTAAGGATAGCTTTTGTCATCTCTTAACAACACATTGTATTTAGGTCTATTTTCTTTGATCAGGTTACACTCAAGAATCAGCGCCTCTACTTCTGTATCTGTTATGATTGTTTCAAAATCAGTTACGTGTTGCATCATCGCCCGTACTTTTGGTGTTGCTTGTCCAGCTGTTGTAAAATACTGTCTCACTCGATTCCTTAAACTTCTAGCTTTTCCTACATAAATGGTTTCTTTTTTGTTATTTTTCATGATATAAACGCCAGGTTGCTTTGGCAAGTTATCTAATTTTTCTCTAAGCATTTCCTTTTCACCCATTTGTTTTATTCTTTCTTTATTTATTCTATCCATTTTTATTCATTTTATTCTGATGCTTACTTTTTGTATTATCAATCTACCTGCTTTCTCTTTATTGTACCTCTTTTTTATCTATAATGCCAACTTTCTTGTTGTCTGTCCGATCACTACCACCGCTAGGACTCCCTCTTCTGCGAGAGGTAGATAAACAGTGCTACGTCCCTCGATAACGCATTCTAACCTTCCGAAGGAGTTAAAACTCCACCAGAAGCTAAGCATCCTGTTTATCAGAATAATCATAAAAATTCCGGATCAGAGCCCCTGATCCGGATAGAATTCTTTTTTTATTCTTTTTTATGCTTTTCACGCTTCCTTTGGTTCAAGAAAAGCAAGGTGTCTGGTCGCTTTATCAATAACTGGAACAAAAGCATTCATGATCAGGATAGAAAAAGCAACCCCTTCTGTCGGTGGTAAAAACACCCGAAAAATCATCACCAGCACGCCAATGCACAGTCCGAAAATAACTCGTCCACTATAGGTTATAGGCGCTGTCACCCAATCTGTCGCCATAAATAAGGCCCCTATCATCAGTCCACCGGACAACAGGTGATAAAGTGGATCTTGTCCTGTTGCGAGTGCAATAACAACCACCGTCGCAAAAATAACCAGCGGCACTCTAAGCTTGATATGTTTTCGGTATTTCAGGTATGCTGCTCCCGCCATTAATGCTAATGGAGAAGATTCAGAAAGTGCTCCACCCTGAAATCCAATAAACATTTCTCCATAGCTTGGCATTTCCATCCCACTACCCAATAAGGCTAGAGGAGATGCCTGTGTTACAATTTCTACAGAACTTAAGGTTAATGCGTCAGGAGCAAATGCTGCAAAAACAGGGGTTAATAAAATCATGGATACGCGTCCAAAAAGTGCTGGATTGAAACGATTCAGACCTAGTCCGCCAGAAAGCTCTTTCGCAACACCTACCCCTATCACCGTAGCCATTACGGCCGAAAACCAGGGTGCTGTCGGCTGATATAAAAGGGCTACAAAAAGGCCTGTAAGAACAGCACTACCATCATACAAAGATGGTTTTTTTCCCATGATTTTACGGACAACTACTTCTGTCAGTGCTGCTGTCGCCATGCAAATAGCTATTAAAAATATGGCATTCGCTCCATAAAAGAAAATAGATACCAATGAAATGGGAAGCAGCGCAATCATTACGTCTCTCATCGCTGTTTCTAAAAAATAATTATCTTTAAGGTAGGGTGCCGATGATACCGGCAGTTTTCCCGCTTGACTCATAATGGATTTCCTCCTTTTCTGTTAAGCGTTTCTTTTTGCCATTTCTCTTTTTTTAACAACCGGTTTAGCTACTTTTATAAACTCTAAAATCGGCCTATTCGCCGGACAGCTAAAGACGCAAATTCCGCACTCCATACAGTCCATCATATTCCACTGCTCTAATCCTTCATAATTTTCCGTCTCGGCATACATACTCAGTTGATTTGGGTAAAGACGCATCGGGCATCTCTCCACACATTTTCCACAGCGTACGCAATTACTAAAGGGTAATTGTTCTCGTACGATTTCATTCGGTAATAACAGTACGCCGGTGCTGTTTTTAATCACAGGAGCATCCAGGGTTTCCTGCGCCTGTCCTGTCATCGGCCCACCAATAACAGCTTTATATCCTTCTACCTCTTCAATCTTACAGTGTTCAAGGATATGTCCTATCGGTGTCCCAATTTTAGTCATAAAGTTTCCTGGCTGATGCATGTCAGGACCACTCACTGTAACAATTCTTTCAATTAACGGTTTTCCATAAACAACGGCTTCATAAACAGCAATGGTAGTTCCTATATTTCGGACAATACATCCAATTTCTGCTGATCGTGCTCCTCTTTTAACATCTCTTCCGGTTACTGATTTGATCAGTATTGATTTGAATCCCTGAGGATATTTTACAGCAAGCGGAACGATTTCAAACAGTTTATTATCTTTTGTTTTCTCTTTTAGCATTTCTATTGCATCCGGTTTATTAACCTCTATCCCTATCATGCATTTTTTTGCTCCGATTACTCTTGAGATAATTTCCGCACCGGCAATCAACTCGTCAGCCCGCTCTACCATCGCTCGATGGTCACAGGTCAAAAAGGGTTCACATTCAGCACCATTTAATACTAAATAATCCACTGGCTGACGAACATTAATATTAACACTTGTCGGGAAGGACGCTCCACCCATCCCCACAATACCAGCTTCTCTGATCGCTTCAATAATCTCTTCTTTCGACATGCTTGACGGATCACGTTTTACCGTCGGCTCAAACTCCTGTTTATCCCCTTCCACATCAATGATAACGCTTTTTCCAACATCTCCGCTACAATACCAGAGAGTTTCTACTTCCCTAACCGTACCACTGACACTAGAGTGTACAGGTGCACTGATCATTTCATCCGAATCACCAATTTTCTGCCCCACTTCTACTTTGTCGCCAGCTTTCACTAGTGGCTCACAAGGTGCTCCTAAGCTCTGATGCATCGGTATAATCACCTTTTTAGGAACCGACATTTTTTGAATAGACAAGTGATCTGTATAGCTTTTATAATGCGGAACATGGACTCCCCCACTAAAAGATTTGGCCTCCATTCAATTCACCCCTTCTTTAAAGTCGACATATGGTTTTCGCTTTTTTACTTCATTCTGTCTTCTTCTTTTTTCCGTTCCAAAGCTTCAATATCATCATCTTCATCGATGCCTGGTGCGAAATGACAGTGTGGTGCCATTTTATGTTTTTCACGAACTTCTTCCGCTTTTTGACTGTATTTTCTGGAGTGCAAGAAATTAAAACCCACAACAGCTGCACCGGCTAATAAAGCTGCCGGACGCAATGGCATAGAACTCCAGAGTCGAAGCGACATGGGAATTTCCGGATTGACTGGCAGCCCATATTGCTGGGGTGTTTCATCTAACAGGTTCAATACTCTCTGACCGCCAAATTCAGATTCTCCATAAAGATTTGCATGAACATATCCTTGTTTTTTAAGATCTTCAATCCGTCTGTCTGCATAAGCAATCATTTCGTCCCGTGAGCCAAACTTAACGGCCGTCGTCGGACACACCGTACTACAAAACGGTTCCATACCTTCTTTTATTCTAGATTCACATAAAGAACATTTATCTACTACGGCATTTGGTCGGTCATAGCTGATGGCATGGTATGGACAATTTTTCGCACAATAGTTACAGCTAATACATAGCCTTTCATCGATCACCACCAGATCATCTTCGTTTTTATGGCAAGCTCTTGTAGGACAGGCCATGACACAAGATGCTTCCGTACAATGAAAACAGGCATCTTTTTTATAGACTTTCCGCATACTTCCTACAGAACTTCCTGAATAATACTGGCCACTGCTATGCTCTTTTATCTTAGTTCTAAAGATGCTAGGAGTCACATCGTAGATGCTTTTACATACGGCTGTACATGCTTCACAGCCAATACAAAGAGAATGATCCACTAGCATAGTAAGGTCTTTACGATTACTCATCTCCTATCTCCTCCTCTCTATTTTTAAGCCTTGGTCACTTTTACCGGAAAATCTGTCATACAGGCTGCAGCTCCCGGATCATGCAGTTCTTTCATTTCTTCATGTGTCATTGAAGGAATTAAATCACCATCATTAGCTCCAATTCCATAGGCAACTTTCAACTTGCGACTCCAGTGACCAAACCCATGAAAAACACAGACGCAATCATGACGAATTCCTTCTGTCAGCTTTGCTTTTAGTTGGATTTTACCAACACGTGATTCTATATTAACCAAATCTCCATCTTTAATGCCCATGTTTTCCGCTGTTTCCCGATTCATAATGGCGTTGTTTTCGCCATACAATTCCATTACCAGCGTATTGTTTTGAGATTCTGTCATTTTATGCATTGGAGGTCGATTGATCAGGTAGTTAAATGGATATTCATCGTTTGGCCCTTCTCGCCTTGGGCGCCAGTATGGTAAAGGTTCAAATCCATTTTCTTCCATTACCGTAGAGTATAGTTCGATTTTACTGGAAGGGGTATTAAACTCTTCACGTGGCTCAAAGGGTTTTTCTTCACCCCATAGTCCAGTGGGGTGATCTTTCATTTCATCCCAAGATGTACCAGCTGCCTCAAGTACGGCGTTGTTCCATGCTCCCCCCGAAGCACCTTCAAAATAATGGCCCAGCCCCATAGCTTGAGCAAGTTCAATAATAATGCTAGAAAAACCTTTTGTATCATAATCTAAGTTAACTACCGGCGTTCGAACCGCCAGTTGAGGCCATCTAGAGAAAAAGTTTCTTGTTGAAACTCCCGAAGTTTCTAACCAATGAGGCTCCGGAAGGACAACATCCGCCATCATGGCCATTTCAGATGGGTATATTTCACAAACCGCTATAAAGTCTAATTTCTTGAAAGCTTCTACCATTTTTTTTGCTTCCGGAAAAGCCAATACATTATACTTCCTCACCAGAGCAGCTTTTGTAGGGTATGGTTTTTCGTTAAGGATGCCATCCGCTACGGTTGCAAAATCTCCATTTGTAAAACGACTCATGATTTCTCTTTGCTCCCAGGCATCAACACGATCGGATCGACGTTCTGGAAAATCAGGTCTTGGAAAGGTTTCATCAAAGTCAGCTGATGGGAAATTTCTAGCTAACAGCAGCCCCCCCTCGCGCTCTATAGTTCCTACTAATGCATTTAAGATAACAATTGCCTGAGCTAACCGTGTGCTATTTGCGTAATTAGGGCCGGCAGCGTCTCTTTTATGTGTAAAAATATGAGCTGGTTTTACCGTAGCAAATTCTCGCGCAATGCGTCGAATATCATCTGCTGGTACTTCTGTAATTTCCGCTGCCCACTCTGGAGTATATTCTCGAGAGAACTCTTCTAAATATTCAAATCCAGATGTATACTTTTCCACATAATCAGCATCATGAAGCCCTTCACTAACAATCACATGAATCATGGCGAGAGCAAAAGCCAAATCTGTTCCTGGTTTAATTTGGATCCACTCATGGGCTTTTCTGGCTGTTACAGACATATAAGGGTCTAAAATAACCATTTTAGCATTATTGGATAAGGCTCTTGTAATGTTTCGAATATGCATGTTTTTTGATTTACCTAACCCATCAAAACCAAAGCCCATAATATATTTACAATTCTCCAAGTCGTAAATATAGGGTCTTCCTCCACCCGTAAGCTGTGCGTACCAGCTTGCAACCTGCGACGTAAAACAAGTGCTTTGGTGAGCTACATGATTTGGCGTTCCAATGGCATTTCTTAGTCGATTAGCAAAATCCTGACTACGCATAAAAAAGATAATAGACTCCGGACCAAAGGTTTCAATGGATTTATTAAAGTTTTCTGCAATCATTTCAAATGCTTCTTCCCAAGTAATTTTAACAAATCCCGGATCTACTCCTTCTCCTTTTTCCGGATTGGTTCTTTTCATTGGATATTTTAATCGATCGGGATCATAAAGGGTTTTAGGAGCTGCATAAGCTTTAACACATAACCTTCCCTGCGCTGCTTGATCATCTGGATTGCCTTCCAAATGAATCACTCTATCGTTTACCACGTGAGCCTTGATCGCACATCCACCACCACAAACGCTACAAAATGTGTTTACCACTTTTGACCGTGGTTCTACCAAGCTTTGCTCCGCTTCAGCATGTGCAAATTTAGGGATGCTCAGTCCAGCTGTTGCCGCTACTCCAGTTCCCAAGGTTAGCTTAAGAAAATTTCTTCGATCAACATTCATTTCCTTTTGCTTCGATTCATTCATCTTGTTCTTCCCTCCTGTTTTCAGTCTGTTAGGATACGCTATCAATCAAATCTCCGCTTTTCCTGTTCCAAAAAAACATCTGCATATTCAGCTACTGTTGCATAAAAGTCAGCTTTTGGATTACTTTTTATATCCTTAAAAAGCTGAGGCATCCAACAAAGAATATGTTGATTGAGAAACTCTTTTTGAACTTCTTCTGTTTGTTTATTTTCTAACAATAAAGCCATAAAGGCTAGTTCAACAGAGGCATGATCTTCTGGGTGTCTTTTTTTTCCTTCGATTTTCAATCCATGGTTAAGATAAAAAGCTCTTACTTTTTCCCATGGTTCTTGCATCACTAATTGATCTTTAGATCGATAAACGGATTCATATGCCTTTACGCCTTCTGGCATGATGAAGATATGAGCGTATTCAACACCAAGGTCTTCCTCTTGTTTTGTCAAAAGTCGCTGATTCATTTTTTCCTTTAGCCTTTCAACAGGAACCGTATTTTCTGAGGAAATAGCATTGAAGCAGCTTACAAGCTTTTCAATGTCTTCATATTTCAACTGATCATCCATCAATCTGGAAAGAATGGAATAATGCCAAACTCTGTCATTAACCGCTTCCATCATCTCATCACCATCCCTATCTATTTGTTAAAAGATTAACTATTTTCTCTTCTTAAAAACGCTCACACTATCTCCCTCTCAAACAGCGCCGTCATGCCCATTCTTGCCATGTATTGATAAAAAGATATATTTATATATGTTTTTCTATTGTTCGCTTCCTCATACCTCCTCGCACTACTTTTCCTTTTGTTTAATCTTTAACTTTTCTCCAAATTTACCCGCGATTATTGTTATTCTTTTCACAACAACAAGCATAGAAAATCTTCAGGCTTTTTTCATCACAAACAATCAAGCCATAACGCCTAAGGATTTTCTGATGCCTGTTTTTTTCTTTTTCGAATTTGAATAATCGCTACCAAGATAATGCCTATTTCGTATAGCAGCCACAAAGGACCGCCGATCATTAATTGAGAGATAATATCCGGTGGTGTAATTAATGCCGAGCCTACCGCTATTACCAGAAGTACATACTTTCTATTTCTTCGTAAAAAAGGTGCACTCACAATATTCATCATACCCAATACCACAAATAGCAACGGCAACTGAAACACCAGTCCAAAGGTCAGAATGAACTGTGTCACAAAAGCAATGTATTGAGTGATGGTAAACATCGGCACCAAATCTTGAGATGCAAACTTTAGAAAAAAAGTAATCGCAAAAGGAAACGCAATGCGATAGGCAAACCATATCCCTGTCGAAAACATAAGCAGCATTAAAAACACAACCGGAAATAAAATTCGTTTTTCATTTTTATACAAGGCCGGCATGACAAAAGCCAAGAATTGATACACCATCACAGGCATCGCTAAAATAATTCCTGCAAGAATTGCTAATCTTATATTTGCCATCAAGGCCTCCGGCGGCGATATATAAATCAATTCTAAAGTGCCAGCTGGTTGAATCAAAAGACGCCTAATCTCTTCCACATAAAGAAAGCTTAGAGCTGAGGTTATCAAAAGAGCGATTAAGCACACAATCAATCTTCTTCTGAATTCTTCCAGATGTTGAATTAAACTCATATGTTTTGTCTCTCGCTCCAAGTACTCCACCTAATTTCTACTTATTGTATCGTCATCTTTCAACTCATCTTTGTAATCTTTCACGCTTTTTTTTACAGATTTTCCTAAAAGACTAAACCTGCCAGGTCCAAGAATTAGTAGTACTAAACCAAGAACTAACAAAATCTCCATAAAGCCAAACCTCACACTCATCACCTGCTTTCAAGCTTCTTCATTCTTTATCTGAAGAAGTATCTTCTATGCTCACGCTATCAGTCATTTCTTTGGTTGCCGACTTAAACTCCCTAATGCCTTTCCCTAAAGACTTTCCTATTTCCGGTAGTTTAGAAGGTCCAAAAATCAATAGCGCCAGGCCAAATACTAATAAAATTTCCTGAAATCCTATTCGTCCCATTATTCCACCTCACCTTCCAGTCGTCCCCTAATAGTACGCTGTTATTATTGTTAACAATGGTTCACTCTAGCTTCATTATATCATATTATCTTCGCGATGCAATCGACTTAATGAAGTTCCTTATTGATCATTTTCGCGATCTTCAGTTGGCTCCGAAGTTTCTTCCTTTGCTTTATTCTCTGTTTTTTCTTCTGAAGTTTTTTCTATGGTAGCGCTTTTAAACTCTCTAATCCCTTTACCCAGAGATTTTCCAATTTCCGGTAACTTTGCCGGTCCAAAAATCAATAGCGCTAGACCAAATACAAGTGCTAGTTCTTGAAACCCTATTCTTCCCATATTCATCTTCCTTCCTTTTTTCCGCTTTCATTGTTCGTTCATTGTGCCTTTAACTGATCCCGACCTTCATTCAAAACCGCGCTTAAAAATCTTCCTGTATAGGATTTTTTGCACGCTGCAACTTCTTCCGGTGTACCAGCAATAACCAACTCTCCACCACCGGCTCCGCCTTCCGGACCAAGATCTATAATAAAGTCAGCTGTTTTAATAACCTCCAGATTATGTTCAATCACCACTACTGTATTGCCTGCATCAACCAAACGTTGCAACACAATGATTAACGTTTCAACATCTGCTATATGAAGACCAGTCGTTGGCTCATCCAGCACATAAAAAGTTTTGCCGGTGTGTTTTTTCCCTAGCTCCGTTGATAGTTTTATTCGCTGTGCCTCCCCGCCAGACAACTGGGTGGATGGCTGTCCTAGCTGAATATAACTGAGTCCGACATCCATCATGGTCTGTAGTTTTCTTTTTATAACAGGAATGCTTTCAAAAAATAAAAGCGCCTCTTCCACATTCATCTCCAAAACATCCGCAATATTTTTACCCTTATATTTTACTTCTAGGGTTTCTCTATTGTATCGTTTCCCTTTACAAACCTCACAGGGGATGTATACATCTGGCAAAAAGTGCATTTCTATCTTGATAATGCCATCACCTTTACACGCCTCACAACGCCCACCTTTCAGGTTAAAACTAAATCTACCTTTTTGATATCCCCTCATTTTAGCCGTCGGAGTCTGTGCAAATAAATCCCGAATATGATCAAAAACACCTGTATAGGTAGCCGGATTAGAGCGGGGTGTTCGCCCAATAGGATCTTGACTTACTTTAATCACTTTATCTATATGTTCCATACCCACAATTGCTTGATGTCTACCTGGTTTTTCTCTACTTTTATAAAACTCTTGTGCCATCCGTTTATAAAGCACTTCATTTACCAGTGTGCTTTTCCCTGAACCAGAAACACCTGTAACACAGGTCATAAGCCCTAAAGGGAGCGTTATATCCAGGTTTTTTAAATTATTTGCTGCCGCTCCAAGCACTTGAAGGCATTCGTTATCAGTTTTTCTTCTGGTATCAGGTACTGGTATAAATCTTTCTCCTTTGAGATATTTCCCAGTAATTGACGCATCTGTCTCCATAACTTCTTTAACGGTTCCCTGAGCAACCAGTTGTCCGCCATGTATGCCTGCACCGGGGCCTATATCCACTAAATGATCAGCATTCATGATAGTATCTTCATCATGTTCTACGACAATAACAGTATTCCCAAGATCCGTTAAGTTGCGCAAGGTTTTCAAAAGCTTGGCATTATCTCTTTGATGCAAACCGATACTCGGCTCATCCAGGATATACAAAACACCTACCAGACTGGAGCCAATTTGTGTTGCTAACCTGATCCTCTGGGACTCTCCACCTGAAAGTGTCCCTGCACTTCTAGCAAGGGTTAGGTAGTCTAATCCAACATCTTGCAGAAAATACAATCGGTTTTTAATTTCCTTAAAAACCTGCTTGGCAATCATCATTTTCTGATCACTTAACGTTAGCTTATTAAAAAAGTCAACCGACTCTTTAACAGACATTAATGTAATTTCATTAATGTTAAAGCCTCCTACGGTTACGGCTAGTGAAATATCTTGTAACCTTGCCCCTTTACAGGATGGACATGGGCTTTCACTCATAAAAGATTCAATTCGGTCTCTCATATACTCCGAGTTTGTTTCTTTGTATCTTCTGCTAAGATTCGGAATAACACCTTCATAAATGGAGGAGTGTTGCTTTTTACCGCCAAATCTTGATTCAAATTCAAAATGAATCACGTCATCAGATCCATACAGCAATGCTTTCAAAAAGTTATCAGGAAGGTCTTTAATCGGTTTGTCTAAGCTTATATGGTAATAGGCCGCCATTTGTTCTATCATCTTAAAATAGTACCCATCTTCCGATTGCTGACCATTAGCACTTCCCCAGGCAGCAATAGCGCCTTCTCTGATGCTTAAGTTTTTGTCCGGAATGACTAAATCAGGATCCACTTCTTTCATATGGCCAATGCCTTTACATACGGAACAAGCGCCATATGGATTATTAAAAGAAAACATCCTCGGACTCAGTTCTTCCATTCCAATGTGATGTTCCGGGCAGGATAAGTGAGTAGAATACAGGATGTCTTCTTCATTATCTACATCTATTAGCACAAGGCCTTCTGTAAATTTAAGGGCCGTCTCTAAAGAATCAGCTACTCTTTGTTCAATTCCCGGTTTAACCACAATCCTGTCCACAACGATTTCAATATGATGTTTTTTGTTTTTATTCAGTTTAATCTCTTCATATATTTCGCGTATTTCACCATTGACCCGAATACGCACAAATCCATCTTTTCGTATTTGTTCCAGTTGTTTTTGGTGCTCACCTTTTTTTCCTCTGACTACCGGTGCCAGAATCTGAATTTTTGTTCTTTCTTCCATATTCATTATTTGATCAACCATTTCTTCAATGGTTATTTGACTTATTTCTTCATGACATACCGGACAGTGAGGCGTTCCGGCTCTTGCAAATAATAAGCGATAATAATCGTATATTTCCGTAACCGTCCCTACCGTAGAGCGAGGATTTTTACTGGTCGTTTTTTGATCAATAGAAATGGCAGGACTTAAGCCTTCGATATAATCCACATCCGGTTTTTCCATTTGTCCTAAAAATTGCCGAGCATAGGACGAAAGGCTTTCAATATACCGTCTTTGTCCTTCAGCATAAATGGTATCAAATGCTAAGGATGTTTTTCCTGAACCGGATAAACCTGTCATTACTACCAATTTTTCTCTCGGAATGGTTATATTGATATTTTTAAGATTGTGCTCTCTTGCACCTTTAATAACGATTTCATTTTTTGCCACATCTGCACCTCATTCACTTTATCTCTTTTTATTCATTATCTCTTTTTGTCCATTAAGCCATTTTCCGCTTCTATGTTTTTAATCCACATGATTTCATCTCTAAGGGCTGCTGCTTTCTCAAATTCCAAATTTTTAGCGGCTTCGTTCATTTCTTTCTCAAGCTGCTTGATCTGTTTTTGTGCTGCTTTCCCTTGCAAAGGCTTGCCTTTTCCTTTTGAAGCCGTTTGATATTCTTCAACTTCCTCCGCTACTTTTGTTGCTTCAATAACATCTCTTACTTTTTTCATAATGCTTTTGGGGGTAATCCCATGATCTTGATTGTGTTTTATTTGAATTTCTCGTCGACGTTCCGTTTCATCTATTGCCCGTTTCATCGAAGGCGTTATTTTATCTCCATAAAGGATGACTTTTCCATCAACATTTCTAGCCGCTCTTCCAATGGTTTGTATTAATGATATTTCTGATCTTAAAAAGCCTTCTTTATCAGCATCCAGGATTGCCACCAACGCCACTTCCGGAAGATCCAACCCTTCTCTCAATAAATTAATCCCTACCAAAACATCAAACTTTCCAAGCCGCAGCTCCCGGATAATTTCCATGCGTTCCATCGTATCGATATCCGAGTGCAAATAACGAACTTTGATATTTGCTTCTGTTAAATAGCGAGTTAGGTCTTCGGACATTTTTTTTGTTAATGTGGTAATCAGAACTCTTTGATTGTTCTCGATACAAAGATGAATCTCTCCCAGCAAGTCATCTATCTGACCTTTTACTGGCCTTACATCAATCGGTGGATCTACTAATCCGGTTGGTCTTAAAAGTTGTTCTGTTATATTTTGGCTGTGTTCCATTTCATAAGGACCAGGTGTTGCGCTAACATATACAGCCTGATGGATCATTTTTTCAAATTCAGGAAAATTTAATGGCCGGTTATCAAGTGCCGACGGCAACCTAAATCCGTAATCGATTAAAGATTCTTTGCGCGATCGATCGCCTCCATACATTCCTCTGATTTGAGGTATTGTTACATGGGATTCATCAATCAGCAGCAAGAAATCATCTGGAAAGTAGTCGATTAATGTAAAGGGTCGACTACCTGCCGGCCTTCCTGTCAAATGCCTGGAATAATTTTCTATACCTTGACAGTAGCCCATTTCACGAAGCATTTCGATGTCATATTTTGTTCTTTGTTCTATTCGCTGAGCCTCTAAATATTTTTCTTGGTCTTTATAGTAAGTGATCCTATCTGCTAGTTCTTTCTCTATACTTCCTACCGCTTTTTCCACTTTATCGGCTCTTGTCGCATAGTGGGATGCCGGAAAAATTGCCAGATGCTGCCGCGATCCTATCACTTCGCCTGTTAAAACATTTATCTCCGTTATTCGATCTATTTCATCACCAAAAAACTCAACACGTTGTGCATTTTCAGAGGCGGAAGCTGGAAATATCTCCAACACATCTCCTCTTACCCGAAAAGTACCTCTTGTAAAATTAATATCATTTCGATGATATTGAATATCTATTAATTTCTTTACAATATCATCACGATTCCGCTCCATGCCAACACGAAGAGATACTACCAGCTCCTCATATTCTTCCGGATCTCCTAAGCCGTATATACAGGAAACACTCGCAACAATTAAAACATCTTTTCTTTCAAAAAGAGCTGTGGTTGCCGAATGTCGCAATTTATCAATTTCATCATTGATTGATGCATCCTTCTCAATATACAAGTCGCTATGCGCCACATAAGCTTCCGGCTGATAATAGTCATAATAGCTGACAAAATACTCAACCGCATTTTCTGGAAAAAACTCTCTGAACTCACTGCAAAGTTGAGCCGCCAGGGTTTTATTATGCGCAATAACCAGCGTTGGCTTTTGTACCTGTTCCACTACTTTTGCCATCGTATACGTTTTGCCCGAGCCCGTTACCCCTAAGAGTGTTTGATGTTTTAATCCTTCCTCAATCCCCTTACTGAGACTTTTTATTGCTTTAGGCTGATCGCCCATTGGTTGAAAATCTGCAAAAACTTTGAATGGTTTCATATCAAAATCACCTTTACTCATCAAGAAATTTACTGTCGCTATCTTGCTATTACTGTCGTTGTTGTAATAACTCTATTGCTTTTTGTAATTGAATGTCATCCTGCAGTTCCAAGTCCTGTCCCTGACTTTCCAACAATTCTTCTTCCGATATTCTCACTACATGATCTGGTTCAATACCTTTGTCATGAATGCTGCGCCCAGAAGGAGTAAAGTATTCAGAAACCGTAAACTTAAACCCTGTTCCATCAGGAAGTTGTTGCATTTCCTGTACTAGTCCTTTTCCAAATGACTGTTCACCAACAAGGATCGCTTTTTCATGATCTTGCAAAGCACCAGCCAGTATTTCGGATGCGCTGGCAGATCCTTCATTAATCAATACCACTAATGCCATCTCATAATGTCCTTCACTGGCATATTCTTCTTTACGATTGCCATGCCTATCTTCTGTGTATACAATTAAGCCTTCGTCCAGTAATAAATCCGACATACGTATTGCCGAACTTAATAGCCCGCCCGGATTGTTTCTTAAGTCTAAAATAACACGATCTATTCCTTGTCTTGTCAATTCATCCATTTCAAATTGAAAATCAGAAGCGGTTTTCTCATCGAAATTTGTAACACGTATATAACCTATCTTATCTTCCATAATCTCCGCGCGTACAGACTGAATTCTTATGATTTCTCGCACAACAGATATTTCTACAGCTTTTTCCTGGTTCCTTTTCATGATTTCCAGCTTGACTTCTGTATCTGCATCGCCTCTCATTAGCGAAACAGCATCATCTAACCGATTTCCTGATACATCTTCATCATCAACGCTAATAATCCGATCACCTGTGGTTAATCCGGCTCTTTCTCCGGGAGTATCTTCAATAGGAGATACAACGGAAACATATCCATCTTCATCTGCTGTAACAATAATTCCAATTCCTCCATAAACACCTTGAGTACTCATCAACATATCCGACATGTCTTTAGCATCTAAATAAGTAGTATAAGGATCTCCTACAGCTTCAAACATACCATGAATAGCACCGTCAATAAGGATTTCTTCTTCCAGTTCTTCATAATACTCTTCCATAAGAAAATGTTTTAACTGGACTACTTTTCCCATATTGTCATTTTCCTCAATAAGCTTTTGATACATTTCATGGCTGATAATCATCTTGTTCCCAATGTTTAGTGCCATCATATTGCTGACACTAAAGGTTATAAATGCCGTAAAAACCACCAGTATAACCATCGTTGTAAAAGCTTTTCTTTTGCTTATCATCAAATTTCCCCTTTTCAAATTATTACTACCCTTTTATCAATCATTGTATCTCATATTTTATAAGCTGACTACCACTCTGAAATGCTTAGAAAAAAAGCACCTCTCTTTTGAGAGATGCTTCTCACTTCAAATTATTGCAGCCATGGCATTGGATCTACGTATTTACCATTTTTTCTAACTTCAAAATGAAGATGAGGGCCTGTTGACATCCCTGTACTCCCCACTTTTGCAATTACCTGGCCTGCTGTTACCCGCTCTCCTTCAGAAACGATCAATCGGTCACAATGAGCATAAAGAGTGATAATGCCACCACCATGATCAATAAAAATGGTTCTACCATAACCGCCACGACTGCCAGAAAAAGCTACCGTTCCCGGGCCTGCGGCGATAATATCGGTTCCTGTAGGAGCAGGGATATCAATACCTGAGTGAAACCGGTTCGTCCCAAGGATTGGATGGATTCTATTGCCATAAGGTGACGATATGCGAGAATGGCCAGGCACCGGCCAGCGCATTTCTCCCCCTTCATAATCCCTATCCGATTGAAGGTTTACCAGCACCTGCTCTAAGTTTCGCGCTTCCTGTTCCAACTGATCCAATTGTGCTTCTAATTCCTGTTTGTCTTCCGCAAGCTGAGATTGAAGCCTTTGTTGTTCACCTCTGGTAACTACCAAATACTCCCGTTGATTTTCAACAGTCCTTTTCAGTTCTGCTAAGTACCGTCGATTTGCTTCAAGTTCGGCTTTCTTATCTTCAATCAGGATCTTTTGATCTTCCATAAATTGAATCAATTCAATGTCACTTTCAACAATAAGCTTTACCATATCCATATTACTCAGCAGTTCAGAAAAATCTTTAGAATTAAACAGTACTTCTGCATAGGCAGCATTTCCATTCCGATACATTGCATCCAATCTTTTTCCTAGTAGTTCTTCTTTTTCCTCGATAGTTTCAATGGCCTCTTCCAATGCTAATTGAGTTTCAAGGATTCGATTTTCTGTATCACCAATCTGATTGTTAAGAGAGTTTACTTCTTCCTCTGCTTTTTGTATTTCACCATTTAAGTAGTTTAATTGTTCCGTAACGCTTCGCTGCTCTCTTGTATTTTCTCGAATGGCCGAATCTATGCTTTGTCGCTGATTTTGAAGCTCCTGTAGTTGGCGGTTGATTTGTTCAACCTCACTCCCGAATGTCACTTGTGTAAAGCCAATAGCAATCAGAACGAGTAATGTCAGCGTTATTTTATGTACTCTTCGCAAATGAATTCCTCCTTCTACAGCACATTTTCTTATATCTCAAGATGTTTCCTCAGGGATATAATACTACCCAGCGCACCTACTCCAGATCCAAGAACAGCAAACATAATTACCGTACGTTGCATCATTTCTTCCACGGATAGAAGGTATGCGCTGAAAATAACAAAAAACCTTGTAGTTACCATGTCAAAAATAGTTTGATACCCAACATACACAATGATTACCGCAATCATGGCACCCACTAAACCCAAAATGGTACCTTCCAGAAAGAAAGGCCATCTGATAAACCAATTGGTAGCGCCAACATCTTTCATAATTCTTATCTCTCTTTTTCGGGCATTAATGGTTAGTTTTATCGTATTCGAAATGATGAAGGTGGCGATTAGAATCAACACCGTCATTACGATCAAGCCTACAGTCCTGACAAGACCTGCAATGCGGATAAGGTTATCTATAATATCTCTATAATACCTTATTTCATCCACTCCAGTCAGTCGGCCTATTTCATTCACAACACCGTCTGAGTAACGAATATGATGGACATGTACAATATAGGAGTTAGGCAGCGGGTTATTGTCTAAAGAGTCCAGTAAATGGCCCTGTTCGCCCCATCTTTCTTTCATATTGGCCAGTGCCATTTCTTTCGACTCGTAATGAACATAAGACACGCCTTGGACATCACCTATCTTAGATCCAAGGACATCAATTTCCTGAGAGGAAAGATCGTCTTCTAAGTATACCTGCATACTATCAAACTGTGTTTGAGCAAGGCTTGCCAAATGCCCCATATTCAAAACTAAAATCATCATTAGCCCCAGTATGGTCAAAGAGGCCGCCACAGAGCTGATAGAAGCAACACCCATCCCTTTATTGCGCCAGATTCCCTTAAAGCTTTGCTGCAGTATGTACTGAAAGGATCTAAGTTTCATAGCCGTAAATCCCCCTCTGGACATCCCGCACGATATTCCCTTTCTCAAGGGCAATCACTCTTTGCTGCATCACATCTACAATGTCTTTTGCATGGGTTGCCATCAGAATGGTTGTCCCTCTTCTACTGATATGCCTTAGTACTTTCATTACTTCCCACGCTGTATCCGGATCCAGGTTTCCTGTTGGCTCGTCCGCTATCAGAATAATCGGCCGGTTAACAATCGCTCTCGCAATGGAAACTCTCTGTTTTTCACCACCAGAAAGCTGGTGCGGATACTGTTTCGCTCTGTCACTTAAACCTACCATTCCCAACATCATCGGTACCTGCCTTCTTATTTCTTTCGGCGAAGCACCAGTTACTTGCATTGCAAAAGCAACATTTTCATAAAGGGTTTTATCTTCCAGTAATCTGAAATCTTGAAAGACAACACTTATTTTACGTCTCAGGTAAGGAATTTGTCTTTGAGATAATTTGGTGATATCTTCTCCATCAACAATTATTTTGCCCGATGTTGCTTGCTCTTCCCGTAGCAAAAGTTTAATAAACGTTGATTTTCCAGCTCCACTTGGGCCTACCAAGAACAAAAATTCTCCCTTATTTATTTTTAAGTTAATATTTTTAAGTGCGTGTATGCCGTTATCATATACTTTGGTTATGCTACTGAATTCGATCAAAGAGCAATCACTCCTGAAATTAGTCTGATTCAATCTTCATTATAACCTTATCCTAGGCATAATTGCAAGAAGTCTGTTAAAATGAATATAATGTCTCATTCGATTTGCTAATCAGTGTTTTTGCTGATACTTATTTCCTTTTATGATGAAACGACATGGACTGTCCACTATGTTAACAGCCTTATACTAGTACATTAGCCATCTAAGGTGCTAGTATTCAGACACGAGCAAAGAAAGGAGTTTTTTCATGAAACAAACGATTCGAAAAAAAATGATTGCCCAAAGAGAATCTTTAAAAGTTGATCAGGTGAAACAAAAAAGTACTTCTATTCATCACCATTTGTTTCAAACAGAAGCATGGAAAAAGGCAAACCATATGATGATTTATCTAGATTTCAGAAATGAAGTTCAGACCTTCTCCCTTATTGAATTGTTCTTAGCACAGAATAAGCACATTTATATCCCTGTTACCAACCCTTCCAACCATCATTTAACGGTTTCTGAGCTTATAGAACCTTCTCAAGATCTTCAGGTTGCTCATTTTGGTTTGCTGGAACCAAAGCCCGAGGCTTTACGCCCTTCAGATCCACAGATACTTGATCTGGTCATTGTACCTGGTGTGGTTTTTGACAGAGAGGGTTATCGAATAGGATTTGGAGCTGGATACTATGATCGATTTTTACCAAAGCTTCGACAAAATGCTCACCTTATTTCCTTAGTCTATGATTTTCAGTTAGTGCCACGCGTTCCCAGAGAACCACATGACATCCCAGTTCAGCGGATTATTACCGAATCAGAAATAATCAATTGCAAAAAAACAGGCTCTCATTCATAGAGAGCCTTCTTAGATACTAGGCATGACTTTACTTTCAATCTGTTACGCATCCTTGGAATCATTAGCCTTCTTGCTGTCTTCTTTATGAATTCTTTTTAACCTGTTGCGAACCATCGCATTAATGGTACCTTCCGGATAATTTCCATTTTCATCTTCTGTTCCTGCAGGAACTCCTGTAAGGATTTCAATCCCTTCTTCCACATGACTGATCGCATATATATGAAACTCGCCGTCTTTTACAGCTTCTACTACTTCATCCTTCAGCATTAAGTTTTTCATGTTTTGTTTAGGAATAATAACACCTTGGTCCCCCGTAAAACTCATACGCTTGCACACATCAAAAAATCCTTCAATTTTTTCGTTTACTCCTCCTATTGGTTGAATTTCGCCATTTTGATTAACAGAGCCTGTAACCGCAATCGATTGTTTGATAGGAACATTGGAAATGCTTGATAATATCCCATATAACTCTGTGCTGGATGCACTGTCTCCATCAATCATAGAATAGTTTTGTTCAAAACTGATGCTCACCGAAAGAGAAATCGGATGTTCTTGTGCATATTTTTTACCTAGATATCCACTAAGGACATATACTCCTTTTGAGTGAATCGGACCGCTTTTCGCCACTTCCCGTTCGATATTAATAATGCCCGGTTTTCCGCGATAAGTGGTGACCGTGATGCGTGACGGCTTTCCAAAAGAATGTTGCCCAGAGCCCATAACAACCAAACCGTTAATTTGACCGGTTTTATTTCCCGTGACATCCATCAAAAGGGTGCCGTCCTGGAATAATTCGTTTAATTTTTCTTCGTATTTGTTGTTTCTGTAAATCCTCTCTTCGATGGATTTATCAACATGTTCCACAGCTACGGTATCTGAATAGTCTTCCGTAGCCCATTGATCTGCTTCATACAACACTTCCACTACCTGACTAAAGCGAGAAGTTAACTTTTCCTGATGATCCGCCAACCTTGAACTGTATTGAATCACTCTGCATACGGCCGATCGGTCAAAATCCTTAAGTCCTACTTCTTCGCAGTGAGTTGCTATAAAGGCAGCCATTTTTTCCATATTTTCCTGATCTCGGCTCATTTCTGTATCAAAATCCGCCATAATCTTAAATAGTTTTTTAAAGTCTTCGTCCAGTGCATAAAGCAAGCTATAGGTATACGCATCCCCGATCAAGATTACTTTTATATCCAAAGGAATAGGCTCTGGTTTTAGTGATGATGTTACAATGAGTCCCATCTGTTGTGACAGGTTTTCAATATTGATTTCATTAGTCTTTAAGGCGCGTTTCAACGTATCCCATGCATAAGGCTGTAGTAATATTTCTCTTGTATGCAGTAGTAGAAACCCACCATTAGCCATATGCAATGACCCTGCTTTAATTTGAGTGAAATCGGTTTTCAATGCTCCCATTTCATTTTTATATTCAATGGCTCCCATTAAATTGTAAAAAGTAGGATTGTTTTCATTAATAATAGGAGCATGTTTCGTTTCACTGTGATCCACCAGCAGATTCACTTTATAACGAAGATGAAAATGGTCATCACCCGATTTTTTAATAAAGAAGGCGTTTCCTTTTTCTTGAGAAGAATCTTCCCCTTTTCTAAACCGATGAATGTTTTCAACGATATCTCTTTCTAATTCATTAATATATTCTCTTATTTCTTTCCTGTGATTATACCGATTTAAAAGTTTTTTAATGTAATAATTAATGACATCGTATCCTGTTTTTTCATCCAGTTTTTTAACTTTGCGTCTTAGCTGCTCTTCTAGATCTTTTATCTCATTGAAATGCTCAAAGGTTTTCAAACTAAGTTCGTTTGATTTTTCACGAAGCTCATCCATTTTTTCCGCTGACAGGTTTTCATACTCTTCCTGGCTCATCGGACGATCTTCTACTAAGGGAATTGTTACAAGTCCATGCTCTGTTTCTTTGAACATAAACCCATATTCAGCCGCTATTTCATTAAGTTTTTTCAATATTTCTTTGTTTTTATTTTGATATTCTTTTACCAGCTCTGTTTTTTTCGATTCATAATCCGTGCTTCGAAAAGCTGTTATGATTTCATTTCGAATTTGCTCGATCATAGATTCAATGTCTTTTTTAAATTGACGACCTAATCCTGCCTCCATGCCAAGTGACTTCGGTTTATCTGGGTGCTTAAAGTTGTAAACGTATACCCAATCCTGCGGTGTAGGCATACTCTCCGCATAAGACCGAGCAATAGATTCAGAATAGCTGCTTCTCCCTGTTCCACTAAGGCCAGAAATATAAATATTATATCCTTTTTTATTCATTTTCAAACCAAACTCTAAAGATTTCACAGCCCTATCTTGCCCAATAATACCTTTTAAGGGTCTTAACTCTTGCGTTGTTTCAAAATCAAAATTTTCCATCGAACAAAAGCTGTTTAATTGTCGCCAGTCCACTTTGTATTTTTCCATAAAACAAGTCCTCCTTTAGATGTTTCCTTCATAACCTACGAACCCTTTATCTCTCTTATACCATGTTTCGACCAAATCATTCACAAAAGCATAAAAAAGCATCTGTCTTTTCCGGACAGATGCTAAAAACCTAGGATATGCTGTTTTTCTTTTTTTGCTTAATCTGCTTAAAAGGAAACGGTTTGTCGGTCAGGATTCCATATATAATCTACATTCATCGCTCTGGCAAAGCGAGAAATAGGTACAAAAGTTCGATCATTTCTTATTTCTGCTTCGCTGCCCATTTCGATAGAATCACCATCAATATATAGTTTGGAACTTCCAATACTCATCTGTAATATATTTCCTTCTAATGTTTCAATGATCGCCATCGATTTTTCGCCGTCCCATCCCACATTTTCTCTGGGAATACCGAGTGCTCTTGAAACATGAGCTACCGGTACCATTAACCGGTCTTCATTAATGTAAGGAGCCGCATCCAGGTCTACCCGTTCATTATCGGAAATATAATAGTTCTGTCCAACCCAAAACACAACAGCTCTTTTTGTTTCATCAATGGCTTCCTTATTGTCTTCGGTGTCTTCCTTTTTTTCCTCTTGTTCATTCGGTATTTCAATACTGGTATCATCGCTTGCTTTGTAAAATAGTTCCTTCGATTCAAGGTATAGATTCATTAGATGCTCTGAACTTTTTCCTAAACCTACATATCGTACTCCTTCTCGTATTTCAGTCCCTCTAGATCCCTGACTATAAAAGACAAATACATTTTTACCTGAATCTACCAGACTGACCAGTTGATCATTGAGCAGTTCTGCTTCCAATTCATCTCTAAATCCTTCCGGACCCCAAATAGGACCATTCATTAGTATAACAATGTTTTTAGCCGTCACATTTGTAAGCTTGTTTTTTAGCCATGGCCATTGCTGATAATTGGTTTGCCTGATGCCTTGCTGATGACCATCTAATTTTAAGAATATGGTGTCTGACTCTTCAGCAGAAGCAAAAGATTGATCCTTACTAATAATCGTAGTCCCACCTGCTATTACTTGCAGATCAGAGGTAATGGCATACTTTTTGTCAGCCTTCTCTATGGATCTGTTTCTTCTATCTCTTACCTGTCCTCCAGTTTCTTCAGCCGTTAGTGTGGGTAAACTTAAAGGCGCGATTGCTTCCATCCCATCAAATAATAAGGTTCCTGAAGTCTTAAAGAAAGGATCTGGTTCCACAACGTATAACCGATGTAGTTTCAAAGGAGCTTTTAAGTTTCTGGGCAAAGACCCACTCACATACTCCCAGCCGCTCCAGTCTATCCCTTGCTTCAGATCAACGGTGTGATTAGCGCCACTTCCATCCTGAACCTGAGCTCTAATCCAGTGTGGTGCCGTTTCTTCAGCATGCACCCAAACACCAATTTCACTGGTGCCCGCAGGAAGAGGGTAGTCATTGCCAAAGGTGATATAAGCCGCCGTCGTCTCTACAGATCCTGTCAGGTCATAATCCAGTTGTATCGAGTGATTATTTGTTTTGCCTTTCCCGGCAATTGACACATTTCCTGTTACCTGCTCAGGATACCCTAAAAATCCAGGGGTATACTCCCTAAAGGCTGGTAGTTTTGTGTCTTGAGACCCTACGGCCATCGGAATAGCCGCCGAATGTCCATTGTAGCTGGCCTTCAGAACGGTTACTCCATTTCGATCAGCACTTTTGTAAACACTTCGTTCAAAACTTCCTAATTGGTTGCTGTCTTCCCAGCTTACCTGTTCAAAGCTTAAAGGTGCTCGATAACCATCCGGATCGATGCCTTCCACCCTTAGTTTCACTTCATCATTTCTGTTCATATAGTAGGATGGAGTATGAATTTGAATGGCGGCCAATTCATCGATGACACGAAAGTCCATTTGGCTTTTTTTATCCCTATAGGTTGCTTCAACTACCAATTTACCTGAAGCATCGGGTATTAATTTACCAGACTCTACACGACCTTCGCCTTCCAGTATACGAAACTCAGCTTGATTAACATCAACTGCAACTGGCCTGTAGGCTTCATCATACCCTTTTATTTCCAAAGCAATACCATTACTCTTAAAGATTACATCTTGGCTTGCCTCTAACACAATGCCCCCTAAATCATCATAGCCATTACTAGCAGAAGAAACGGCCAATGCATTGATTATTCTCCGCTGTCCTCCATCAGAGGGGGTATTTGCCAGTGCTGCTTTCGCATCACCTGGACTTCTGACCATCATCGTGGTAGAGCCACCTCCGTCCATTAGCAAGGCATTAAAACTACCCATTTCTATCATTAGTCTTGCTAACACTTCTCCATTGACACCTCGATAAGAGGTATGCCGTCCATCCACCGTTACCATGAGTAACTTTGATCCGCTATTATCAATTCCTACAGCTGTTCTTGGATGATTGCCTGTTACCGGTTCTGTAAAAGAAGCAATTTGACCATTTCGTACCAGCGGCGTGCCACCGCCAACAGCTAATTCAATTCCTTCCAAACTGGGTATCATCTGAGGGTGGAAAGTTAATTTTTCGCTAGGCTTAATGGCTTCGTAAAGTTCGTTCCCTTCTTGACCGGAGGCCAGTAGTACATAGCCATTTTCCGGAATGGTAACAGCGGGTAATCCTCTTCTTACCTCCTGCACCTGTCCATCCTTAACTACAATTTCCACTAGATCAGGATATTCGTCTGATGCTCCTGGACTTTTTTCTCCCCAGTTCCGGTCCATGATCGTTGTCTGGTGATAATTCCAAGTGATCTTATTATAGGCTTTAACACTGAAGATTCCTCCTCTCTCAGAGGAAATATACATATTGTTTTGCCAAGTATCGATCATAGCTTCTCGATCTTTTGTAATTCCTAATGCCGAAAACGGCTTTACCGTTACCGGACTACTAACTACCTGACCATCCCTTACCATTATCCCTAAGGGAGAGTCCGGATTGGTCACATAAAAAAAGTCTGTGTTAATAGCCGCAATAGGATTCTCTTTCTGTGTCAGCATCTGGCTTAGTGTTTCTTTATGAGATACTCCCTGCGAACTTTGCAGTAAATCTATTTCACTTTTATCGTTTTTCAAGTCTATCGTAACCACGTTCATATGCAGCCATCCGTTTTCTCCGAAACGAAGCACTCGCTCATGAGTAACCCCACTACCAATATTATTTTTTTGCCTGTCTTCATATAGATATCCACTGGCAAACACAGGTTGCATCAAGCTATTGATCAACAATACTCCCGTCACTGATGCGATTAATAACACTTTTTTCCAGGCTTTCATTTGATCCCTCCGTCTTTATTTGATGATCATCTAATCTACTCAGTTGCTCTACACCATTATAGTAAAAGGAACCAATCATATGGTTACAGTTGTTTTACAAATTCTTTTCTATTTCAAGATAGGGCTTTTGGCACGCTTATGTGCCTACAGTGAATCTACTTCCTTGAAACCTTCACCCAACACTTCGTGAATCGTTGCCACCATCATGAAAGCATAAGGATCTTCTTCATACACTAATTTTTTTAATTTTATCACTTGCGCCCGACTCACGACACATAAAAGCATCTCTTTCTCTTCGCCGGTGTACATTCCTTTTGAATTAATCGAAGTAACTCCTCGATCCAGCTCATCAATAATCCGCTTGCCAATGATATCGGATTTTTGAGAAATAATATAAAATGCTTTGGAATAACTCAAGTCTTCAACAATAAAGTCAGCCAGTTTTACAACAATGTATAAGGCTATTACCGAATATAAGGCTGTCTCCATCTTTTTTTCTACCATTCCCGCAAAAGCAACAATCATTAAATCGAGTATCATCATTAGTTTCGCAATGCTTAAAGTAGGGATATAATGATTAAGCATCGCACCGGCTAAATCGGTCCCTCCTGTCGTACCACCCATTTTGAATACTAAACCAATCCCTACTCCTAAGGTTACACCACCATAAATGGCTGCAAGGAGGATATCTGAAGTAATCGTATAATCAGCACCAAAAAAAATAATAAAGAGTCTCAAAAATAAGGACAGCATGATGGTTGCATAAGCTGTCTTTGCTCCAAAGGCTTTCCCTAAAATCATTATTCCTGCAATAAATAGCGGAACGTTGATTGCCAGATTTGTAATATCCATAGGAATGCCCATCAGTTTTTGAATAACAACGGCTAATCCAGTAACGCCACCAGGCGCAATCGTATTAGGTTCCAAAAAAAAATGTAAGGCAAATGCCATCATTGCACTGCCCAGTGTAATTACTGAATACTCCAGTAACGCCGAACTTTTTTTCATGCCAATCACTACCTTTCCTTTATCTCCACAATACTTCCCACAAAAATTGGGGCAACACAGCCATTCGCTTCACCCTCCATGGTTCTTTTATCAACCGATAAAACCATTCCAAACCAGTCTTTTGAAAGATAAGAGGAGCTCTTTTCACATTGCCCGCATATACATCAAGACTTCCGCCAACACCCATCGCCAGTTTACAGGTAAACCGGTGCTGATTTTCACTAATCCATATTTCCTGCTTTGGAAATCCTAAACCAGCAAACAAAGCATCTGCTTCAGACAGGTTAATCATTTTGATCATTTCTTCTGTCTCGCTATTTTCAAAATACCCATGGTGAGTTCCAACAATCTCAATATTAGCATATTTTTGATTGATATTAAGTGCCGCTTGTTCGCAAGTTCCGGGTTTTCCCCCTAAGAGAAAAATTTTCTTGTTGTGCAGATGACAATAAGAAAGAATTTGATCCATTGTATCAATGCCTGTCACTCGCTCCTTAATCCCTTTTCTTTTTATTTTCGAAGCAATCACCAGTCCAATTCCATCAGCTAGTACTAAGTCCGAGGCATGCAGTGCTTTCATTAATGCCTCATTTTTCTGTGCTTCCATCACCATTTCCGGATTAGGTGTCATAATAAGATTGCACTGGCATTCATTCATAAAGTCATCAATAATAAGTGGTATTTGCGAATGATTGACAGTTGATACAGGAACTCCCATTATATCGATTGATTTCATTACCACTTTTCTCCTTTATCCATGAATTCTCTAAGCATTTTAGCGTTTTCTCGAGCCTTAATGCTTAACTCTTTTTTTGCCTCTGTCAAATTTGTTACGTAACCTTTCCGTTCTTTGATGAGTAAATCGATTGATTCCATTATTTCTTGTTCTGTTAAAGATTCCACATAACCAGCGCACGGTTGGCGTACCTGGTTCAAAAAGCTCGAGACTTTCGATTCATAAGAGAGTCCAACCATTGGTGTTCCAGCTATGGCTGCAAAGATAAGAGAATGCAGTCTCATTCCTATCAGAAAGTTTAGCTTACTCATTTGCGCAATCATCTCTCTAGGCTTCATCGGATGATCGAGGATCGTTGAAGGTGACTCCATCATTGATGCCACTTCTTCAGAAATCCTTATATCAGAAGGGTGATGCATTGGTAGAAAAAGAATCCGATAACCACGTTTTACTAGTTGATCAGCACATAGTGCAATTACTCTACAGTAGTTTTCTTTGCCCTTCCAGTTTCTAATCGAAATACCGACGATCGGTTCCTTAAAAGACAGGTTTTCTTGACAATTGAGAGCTTCTAAATTAAAGGCCGCATCCGCCGTTACTGTTATTGCTCTCGATATTCCAAGGGATTCCATTACTTTTTTCGATTCATTGTCACGTAGCGTTATCAAATCAACTTTATTAATGATCATCTTTGCTAACCACTTATTAAACGGTCGATTGATCGGGCCAAATCCATTTCCATAAAAGACAACTTTTTTTCCAGCCATTTTTGCTAACAAGATAATCCCAAGATAATATAGCAAGGACCTGCTGCTGGTAATATCCTGTAGAATCGACCCACCGCCGCTCATCACTACATCGGAATGGCCTATTTTTTTAACAACTTGCCAAAATTGATTACGGCTAACGGCTTCAATTTGATATCGTTTTTCTGTTTCACTGGCTTTATAGCTAAGTGCTGCTAGCTGAACCCTCGGAATTTCTGCTCGAAAAGACTCTACAATCGCTTCCAAGATCGCTTCATCACCAATATTATTAAATCCGTAATATCCAAACATAAAGATTCGTTTCATATTATGTTCCTTTCTTACGATTGATTTCTGTCAAGATCCAGCGTATCCCACATTGGTCGAATCCATCGCTTAAAGATAGCTACCAACATCATTAATCCCAGTAAATAGGCAGCAAAAAATGGAACAGAAGCAATCAGTGAATAAATAGTTCTGATAACAGATACATAGACCGGAGTCCGCAAATGACTAAATGTGTTGACTATTGAAGTCTGCCCTATTACAGCCGCCATTCCTGTAAGAAATAATAAGGATTTAAATCTTAATGATGCAATGTATCCGCCAAGCATTAGAGCTGGAAAGGCTACCGTAAACTCCTTTGTTCTTGGACGCACCAATAGCTTTTCTTCCAAGAAGTTTCGAATAATCATTTCTAATTCTAGTGGTTGAAGATTCCCTTCGTGCCCTGTTCGAGCAAGGTAAACATACCCTGTGATCATCACCAAACCGAGTACGGCCACATAAATGATTTTTATATTTTCCATTAATAAGCTTCTGATTTCATAAAGCCTTATCTGAGGACTATATACCTCTTCCTCTTTTCGTTTATATCCGAAGAAATACATAAACTGCAAAGCAAAAACGCCAATAGGAATTAATTGTGCTATTTTAACCCCGCGAAAAATATCCATCTCCAATAAATAGCGGACATCAGAAAGGACAGCCGCAACGATAATAGCACCAATAGCAGAAATGGCCGTTACTTTCAATAATATTAAAATACCAATTGAAAACGCCTGTAAAGCCTTCTGCTTTTTCTCCATTAGAGATATCTTCCACAAATCTTCACAGAAATAATGCATCCCTAAAGATGGAAAAATGACGGCGCCTGCCAATGCAATTAATTTTTCGCCCCAGGTTGGTCTCAGCATCCATAACCCAAATAATGCAGAAATCACTAGCACTAATAAGATCCCCCACAACATATTCGGTAACGGCAATAGTTTTTTCATCACTAAAACCATGCCTGCTGCTACACCAACCACCATCAAAAGAATCCATATCAACCCTGCCTGATGCTCGCTAAAGGTAGATGCTTCTCCGAGACTCATTCCATGTCTCGAAATTCTTTCCTCAAACCTTTCAAAGGTTTTTTCATATTCTGCTGCGTCTGTAATATAAACATTTGGATTTTCCATAAATGGCTTAAAGTAAATAACACGAATATTTCTCTCCGTTACAGCTCGATAAAGAGTATTTTCAATTTCTTCGGCTCCTTCGTAATGATAAAACTGGTATCTTTGCTGAACAAAAGGCCATATATTAAAAACCCTAACGGAATGATGCTTCATTCCGTTCGCTAACTCATCAAAACCGTCTAGCTCTAAATGTTCTCGCTGAAAAGATGTTTCTATCATCCCAAGGTTTATGCCATTTTCAATCAAGTGGCTCTCGAGTTTCGAAATAGATCCATCAACATACCCCGGTATCTGTCTGCCCGAAAAAAACATTACCGAAGGTTCAATATCATAAAAAGCCATGTCTTCTATTAATGCGTCTATATATTTTTCGCCGGTCCAGTCTTTGTATCCGTGAGGTCTGGGCATTATTTCAAGTCCTGCATTTTTGATGACCTCTACCTTGTCCGGATTAAAACCTAGGCTTAGTCTGTTTAGTTGTGAAGAATGTACTCGTTGTTCCCACATATAACTTCTTCCATCTGTATCCTCTAACTGTTGTGGTTCCGTAAAAACAGCGTCATTAATGGATCCATGAATAACAACCGCGTAAGTCTCTCCTTCTTCAAGCAAGGTGAACCTTTCTTCCTTGTATCGACTAATCAACCCATTGGAGATTTTATCGTACAAGTCTTTTTCTTCTGTCATAACAACGACATCATAATCATCAATGCCTGTTTCACTATGATAGTGTACTAAGGATTCCGGTGCAAAGCGCTCCCAATTCCACTCTCTCAGAATATCTCTCCCTACTTCGACACTTAAAGGCTCTAGTTCCTGACGCAAAAGCCCCAGGCTATCTTCTTCCAAAACAACATGAGTGGCACCTAACTCCTTAAATTTACTTAACCACCACTCAAAGCTATACTCAGACTGCTCTGCTAATTCTTTTATTTCGTAATAGTCTATATATATCTCTATCTGCTTATGCTCAGACTCTATGTTCATGCGTTGATTAATCACCATAATGCCACTTACCATAGAAATGACTAGTAACAGGATTAACATTTTGTCAAAAGAAAAATTTTTCATCTCATTAGTCCTTTCATGTCAATAATAGGCTCAAAAGCAGGCAGGAGGTGTATGAGTGTCTACACTCCTGCCTGCTTTTATTATAATAGGTTGCTAACATAACTGTTTTTTCTATGTATTGATTCTAAAAATCCATAAGTCCTAAACTAATCATTAACACTTGATTAACTTCATCCATCGATTCATCATCCATTCTTCCTAATCGTTGCTGAAGTCGTTTTTTGTCTATGGTTCTTATTTGTTCCAGTAAAATTACCGAATCTTTAACCAGCCCATAATCAGGAGCTTTTACTTCAATATGGGTTGGAAGTTTCGCCTTATTGATCTGCGTTGTTATTGCTGCAACAATAACCGTCGGACTGTATCGATTCCCAATATTGTTCTGTACAATCAAAACCGGTCGGATCCCTCCCTGCTCTGACCCGACCGCAGGACTTAAATCAGCATAGTATATTTCTCCTCGTTTTACCATGGCACCTCTTTCCATTCCGGCATTTCGTCTTCATAATTCTCTAACAACGCATACTCTATACAAAGACCGATTTCTGCCAAAGCCAAGTTGATAGTTCCCATTTCTTCGTATCCATTCTTCATTTCTTCATGCATGAGTGTTTTACTTTTTTCACACATAAAAAAATGAATCGCTTCCTTGACAATTTGATTTCTACTCTTATGTTCGCGCTTCCTGAAGTGGTCTAATTCGCGTATTAAGTTTTCTGGTAAACTAATGGTTAGCAACTGTTCCGGCTTCTTCATATTGCACCTCCGGACCGAAAAGTAATTTGTTACCGCATATTATAACCGATTGGATCAGAATATGTCAACGCAGCTTTCAAGAAGATCATCATGATATTCTATTATTGTGTCATTTAAGATATATACTCTCGGCACCCGCCTTCCAACCATGCATACAATTTCATAATTAATGGTGCCAAGGCTACGAGCTACTTCATCAACGGTTTTCCCCTGTTCTTCCTCCAGGGCATAAAGGATCACTTCATCGCCTCGGTTTACTTCTATCCCTGTTACATCAACCATGCATTGATCCATGCATATTCGTCCTATTACCGGACAT
The DNA here is from genome assembly GCF_900107405.1 of Tindallia californiensis. Classification (NCBI taxonomy): domain Bacteria; kingdom Bacillati; phylum Bacillota; class Clostridia; order Peptostreptococcales; family Tindalliaceae; genus Tindallia; species Tindallia californiensis. The sequence goes on from NZ_FNPV01000002.1 coordinate 234,021, forward strand.
TCAGATCCCCTAATGGTTACGGTTGCGTTTTCACCAAGCATTCTGGTAAATCCATCCGCATAACCGATCGGCAGTGTCGCAACAGTCATTTTTTGTGAAGCCCTAAAAGTAAGTCCATAGCTGACACCTGTTCCAGCTTCAATCTCTTTCACATGAGCTACTTTTGTTTTTAGCGCCATGACTCTTTTAAGTTTAATATTCTGATGATCTACTTCCTCTGAAGGATAAAGCCCATACATCATGATCCCTACCCTTACCATATCGAGATGAGTTTCAGGCATATCCATTGTTGCGGCACTGTTGGCAATATGTTTTATAGGAATATGACCACCTTCAGCCTCTAGTTGCTGACAAAATTGATGATACCGCTCCATTTGTATCAATGTTTCTTTTTTGTTTGATTCGTCTGCCGCTGCAAAGTGGGTATAGAGTCCTTCTATTTTTACATTTTCAAGCTTTCCTATTTCTAAAATTGCTTTAACCGATTCTTCATTAGGCTGAAACCCAAGCCTGGACATTCCCGTATCCAGTTTTATGTGTACAACAGCTGTTCTGTTCATTACTTGTGACCGTTTTGATAAATATATGGCCTGTTCAAATGTATAAATGGTTAGGATGATTTCTTTTTCTATGGCATCATCAACACTGTCATCCGGGGTATATCCTAGTACCATCAGGTTTTTCTTATACCCTGCATTGCGCAATTCCATCGCTTCTGTTAACGTTGCCACAGCCATTCTTTCAATACCCATATCCTCTAGATGCCTGGAAATCTGAACAGCTCCATGACCATATCCATTGGCTTTGATCACAGCACATATTTGCGTGCTGTCCGGTATGTTCCTTCTAACTTCATTCATATTATGGGTTAAATGATCCAGGTTAATTTCTGCCCATACAGGTCTAAGCAAACTATCTTTTTTCATCGAGTGATACTCCTTCCTTAAAAGAGTTGTTTTCCCCAATTGCATAAGCCATTGCTAGCTCCTTAGTGTGTGTAATACTAATATGGATATGCTTAATTCCTTTCTCTTTAGCAACAGACAAAGCATTGTTTTTTAGGGTAATAGATGGAACGCCTTCCATGTTTTTCAACACCACAATATCATGCCATCCCACTTTACCTATACCAGTTCCCAAAACTTTGGACGCCGCCTCTTTTGCTGCAAAAATTCCTGCTACAGTCTCTGCTTTACCTCCACGTTCCCGATATTGCTTTTTTTCTTCAGCTGTCAGTATTTTATCCAAAAATCCAGTATGTTTTTCCACAGCTTTTTTTATGCGACAAATTTCAATAAGATCGATACCTGTAGAAACAATCATATAAATCTCTCGCTTTCCAGTAAATCATAACTATCTTACAATTTACCATCCGTATACTGTATCTGATTATCCAGTTTTTCCATTTGTTCAGGACCAAGTAAAGAATGTAGAAATTGATAGTATAATTGTATTCTTTCTTCTGCTTTTTCCTTGTTCTCTCTCAGCAAATTAAGTTTGTTGCGAACCTGTTCAATTTCTACTTCTACCTTTTGATGCGCCTCATTTTCTTTGACCAAATGAAGTGCTGCCTTCTCAACCGTTGCACTAAGCAGTTCCATATTTGCATTTTGAATCTCCACCGGCATTCTCTCTCTTTTTTCATAGGCATTCTCAAGGTGCTGATTTGTTTTCTGCAGCTCTTCTTTCGTTTTATTCATCTTATCAATCAAATGATATTGATCATTTTCATTGAGGTGATGAGACATTTCTAAGATGTTTTTAGTAATTTCTGTTTTCTTTTTTTTGAATTTATTTATTTCTGCTTCATTCATTTTTTCTTCTTTTATCAACTGTTCCAGTTTTTTTGATAATGCGCCTATCTTACGATCTTTGATGTGAACTGACATACTTTTCCATAAAGGATCTTTTATCAGCAAAGGAACCTTGTTCCTTTTCACCAACTCTTCATTAAGCTCAATATCTGGTCTGTTCTTAAAAATCATTTCATCACCCTATCCCATAGTGTTGTTGCCACACTAAACAAAAACCCGGGAAATCACCAGCATCGCTAAAATAACAGACAATAAAATCGCATAAATTAATGTGTCACCAAATATAATTGGCTTTTCATATCTTTGGACACAGAAGTCCGGAAATTTTTCACACACCGTATGGACAGGTGAATAAATATATCTTTCGGCATTCGCCCAGCTAGGCAGTTTAAGATGGAATAAATGAAATTTCATTCCTATAAGAAACATCCCCAGTCCAAGGGCATATACGATAATCATACCACTAAGATCTTTCCAGTTCCAGAAATTCATATCGATCAAATAATTAGATATAAATTCAGGATCATAGGAAAATGCCATTGCTGCAGGTATTAAGGCTGTATCCATCAGCCAGTTGGGAGCTACTCCAAAGAAAATAATAAAAGCAGCTAAAATTCCCATTGGGATATTCATGGTTTTAGGGTCTTCGATTGTTAAGGTTTCATTGTCTTTGTTCTTTCTTAGAAAAATAAAGTAGAAAAACTTTATAAATGAACATACGGTTCCAGCGCTTACCACCGTAAAAATCCATTCAGCATATTCAAAGGAGGGATGCCCATAGAGAAACGCCTCTTCAATCGCATGGTGCAACACCGTCTTGCTAGCATAACCATTAAACAGAGGCATCCCTGTAATACCAAGAGCCGCTATTAAACAAAGAGCAGCCGTTATGGGCATCTTTCTCCATAAGCTTCCCATTTTATACATGTTCGTTTCTCCGGTCTGATAGTAGACCACCCCTGCTACCATAAACAGCAATACCTTAAATAAAGAATGGTTCAACATATGGTACATACTTCCTACAAATCCCATTGGTCCAATGTAACCAAGATACGCTGCAACACCTGCTCCCATAATGATATAACCCATTTGTGAAACACTATGATAAGCAAGCATTTTTTTTGTGCTTGCCTGTTGAAGTGCCATAAAAACACCGACTACCATCGTTAAAATACCAAGCCATATCACTACAAAGCCTATATTTTCTGATACTTCCCATAGCTTTGGATAAAATTGAAGGCCCTGCGTTGCATCAACAGAAAAAGTTACAGACAACACTTTTAAGATTCCATAGGCTCCTACTTTAATCAAAACGCCTGACGATAGTGCTATTACCGCAATAGGTGCTCCATCATAGACTTTAGGCATCCAAAAGTGAAAGGGTGCCATTCCTGCTTTTATTCCAAAACCCACAATTAAGAAAAATGCTATCATGTATTTGATGTACCCCAGTTCGCTGAACCGAACAGCTAGCGTTGTCCATTCGAAAGTTGCCGTGTAAGCCGACAGCATCAAAATACCACTAAGAATCATCAGTCCACCAATAATACCCATATAAATATATACAAACCCAGCTTCTAGTTGTTCATCTCCTCGATGATATACCATTAACGCATAGGAAGCAAAGGTCATGATTTCAAAAAAGAGGAAGAAACTCAATAAATCCCCTGCTAAAAGCGTTCCTATCGTCGCAATATAGGTTACGGTGTAGAATATATAATTAATGTCTTCGCGGCTAAAGTAACCAATTACTAACCATAGCATCCCTGCCAATATCAGCAAAGGAAAGTTCAACAGATCTATTTTGAAAAATATACCTGTTTCGAAAACACCGGTAATATTATAAATAATGGGTTCTCTTAATACTTCCGGAAATGTCAGAAGAAATAATATGGTGGTTATTAAAATATATGCTTTTACTAAAGCTCTTCTCAGTCGTCTTTCTTTCGAGCCTACCAACGGGATAACAACGACTTCCATGGCAACAAAAGCAACAAATAATAACGGTAAGCCTATTTGAATAATGATACGTGCCAGATTCACAGGATTGACCCCTTTCTTATTAAGTGAATTAGCGAATAAACACTGTTAGAAAAAACAGTGTTGCGACGAGGATCATTGCATATATATATACATCCGCATTATTTGTCCTCACTTCATATTGATCTGTTATCTTTCGAGAGAAAGTCATTACTATTCTTGCAACCGGTTTATACATAACAAATTCAAAATCCATCCATTTGGGCATGTGAAGGTGAAAAAGATCGAATTTTTTCCCTGCAAAGAAAATCCCAAAACCAAGGAAATAAACCGGAATCATTCCCATGACATCTTTCGCATTAAAAAAGTTCATACCCACCAGATAACTTTCGATAAAATTCGGATCATAAGTAAATGTTTTTGCCGCCGGAATAATAAAGTGATCCATTAGATAGTTCGGTGCCAATCCAATCCCTATAATTAGTAACGCAATGCCTCCCATTGCCATTTGCATCATGCCATTACCGCTTTTCGAAAGGTTCTGATGCTTTTCAGGACATTTTCCTAGAAAAACGTAGGAAAACATTTTTATAAAGGAACATACAGTTCCCGCACTTACAATGGTAAAAATCACTTCCGCATACTTAAAAGAGTGATGCCCATACTGATAAGCTTCGTCAATGGCATGATGAAGTACGGATTTACTGGCAAATCCATTGAAACCTGGCATCCCGGTAATTCCGAGAGCCGCCACAAGACATACGAAAGCCGAAAATGGCATTTGTCTCCACAAGCCACCCAGGTTATACATGTTTTTCTCATGGGTTTTAAGGTACACTACGCCTGCCACCATAAACAGTAATGCCTTAAACAAAGCATGATTTACGGTATGGTAAATGCTTCCCGCAAAACCCATGGCACCAATATATCCTAAATAGGACGCTACACCAACACCCATGATAATATATCCCATTTGGCTAATACTGTGATATGCTAACATTTTTTTCATATCACCTTGTTGGAGTGCCATAAAAACACCAACAGCCATGGTGAAAATCCCAATCCAGATAACAATAGCGCCCATATTTGTCGACAAGCTCCATAAAGGGTCATCTCTGCCTGAAACAAGGTGTCCTGCAGGCATAAAAAAACTTGTCGCAATTCTTAGCAAGCCATAGGCGCCAATTTTGATTAACAGCCCAGAAAGCAATGCTGAGGCAGGAGTCGGTGCAACCGGATGAGCTTTTGGGAGCCAAATATGTAGTGGAAGCATTCCTGCTTTTATTCCAAAACCCACCAGAAACAAGAAGGATATCGCATATTGAAGCCATCCCGTATCACTAAGTTCCATGGCTAAAAAGACAAAATCAAGATGATTCGTATTAAATAATAGTAACAGCATGCCTACTAAAACAGCCAGACCACCACCTACACCCATGTAAATATAGTTATTCCCTGCAAGAATCGAATCCGGTGACTGGTTATGAGCTACTAAAAGATAGGAGCTAAAGGTCATAATTTCAAAGAATAAGAACATGGTCAAAATATCGCCAGCCATAACAGTGCCTAGCACACCACTGAAGGTAATTGCCTTAAATAAGTAAAACCGTTCTCGATGGTATTCAGTCATCATATATTCATGAGAATAAATGCTTACCATCAGCCAAAGTATTCCAGCCGTACTCACCATGATATAACTTAACATATCGACATTAAAATGAAGACCATAACCAAATACACCTGGTATTTCATTCTGAATACCACCATCTATCACCTGGGGATACATCGCCATAATAACCAGAAAAGTGGCAAAGGTTGAAAAGACAACAATAAGGTCTCTTAAGCGATCCGACCTTTTTCCAACATAAGCTTCCAACGGACCACCAATAAAAGGTATCAGCATTGCCAATAAGGGCAGGTACGGAAAATGAATCGCCCTATCAATGATCGTAAAGTTGCCACTACATAGTCCAAGGTATCGACAATACAGCTCGCCTTCCCGATACCCATAAGTAGCAATCACAAAAAGAGCTACCAGGATTAACGAAATGCCAAACATAATAATACAGCTGACACAAAAATAATCTTTTGTAATGTTTTGATACCATTTATTAAGCGGTTTTCCCTGAGATGTGTTTTTCATATTTTCTATTTCCCCCATAGATACAGTCCTCCGTAACGACCATGGCCTTTACATTTGTTCAATACTGGTCACTGTTTATAATATTATCAGAAAAACGTCGGAATAGCTCTCTCAATAAATACCATAATGATCTGCGGAAAAAAACCTATCAGAATACATAGTCCAGCAATAATGGACATTGGTATGGTCATACTTTTGGGAACATCATCTACTACCATTACATTCTCTCTGTCAGCACTTTCTTTAAGAAACGCACTAATGATAATCGGCAAATAATAAACAGCATTCAAAAAACTACTTAATAAAATCACAAGCAAAATCAATGGCCGACCTGCATCTAAAACAGCTAAACTTAAATACCACTTACTCATAAATCCATTTATTCCGGGAATCCCGATCATTCCCAAAGCACCAATCGTAAAAATGATCATGCTGACGGGCATTTGATATCCAATACCCTCAAAATGCCGGACATCCCTTTTCCCCGTTTGATAAATAATGGCTCCCGCACTTAAAAACAGTGCAGATTTCATCAGGGCATGAGTCACGACATGAAATAAAGCTACCGAAAGCCCACGTTCCGTCGCCAATCCGATACCCAAAACAATGTAACCTATTTGAGCAACACTGGAGTAGGCAAGGATGCGTTTGATATCCTTTTGCCCAATAGCAAAAACAGACCCCATAATCATTCCAATCATTGCAAAGTATGTAAGGAAAAGAGGTATATCCAATTGATAGACAATATCAAATCCAATCACTCGATAAATCATTTTAATCACTGCAAAAAGATATATTTTCACTACTAGTCCAGATAACAATGCACTTGAAGGCGTTGGTGCTGTTGAGTGTGCATCCGGCAACCAGGTGTGCAGTGGAAAAACCGCCGCCTTAATACCAAAACCCGTAAGAATAAAACCTAAAGCAACTAAGATATTTCTTGGGTAGATATGCCATACTTCCTGAATCACTTCATAATTCAGAGTCATATTTAAGTTTCCTGTCACCATATATAAAAAGGCCATTCCCATAAGGATTGAAACAGATCCGATTGTTCCCAGCATTAGATATTTCATACTCGCCAGTAAATTTTCTTTTTTCCTTTTTATGGATACAATACCACAGGATGTTAATGAGAGTATCTCCATAAAAACATACAAGTTAAAAAGATCGTTCGTTAAGATCATCCCAATCATAGAGAACATCAGCAAAAAAACAAGTGTATAATACCCCGGGACTAAATGTGGATATATTTCATGTTCGATGTCACGGTAAGAATAAAACACCACCAATGTTGATAATATTAACACCAACGCCACCATAATAGCCGAAAACTCATCAACCACAAATTCTATCCCTATCATCGGATCTCTAAGTCCGAAGTGATAAGTATAAGCACCTGCCTGAAATACCCTTACAACTGTGGCAATAGAGAGCAGGCAAGCTACTACCAACGAATAGGTCATATGAATTTTTATTTCCATATTGGATAATTTTGATGCCAACGGAATGATAAGGGCCGTTGCCAGCAGGATAAGTAATACATAAACAGGAAGATGCATACTAATCATTAACTTTTCCACTCCTTATCTGCATAATCTCATCAAGCTCAATCGTGCCGTAAGCATCATAAATTTTTATGATCATGCTTAGTCCATATACTGTAATGCTGACAGCCACCACAATACCGGTCAGTATTAATGCAGAAGGCAATGGGTTAACATAGTGCATCGCTTCATTTCCAGATGCCTTAATAATCGGTGCGCTACCTCCTTGAACAAAACCAATAGAAACAAAGAAAAGAAAAACAGAAGTTTCCATAATATTAATTCCTATTATTTTTTTGATCAGATTCGGATGGGTTAGCACCGTATAAAGTCCAATGACAAAAAGACAGGATGACCCTATATAATTTATATTTTGGAGAAAAAATTGAATCTGCACATCAATGCTCCTCTTCTTCTATCATAGTATGAAATAACGTGATCATCGTACTACCAACTTTTATTCCAATAGCTAAGGTAACCAAAGGAATAAATCCACCACTAATAATATCTCCGACTTCACCCATATAAAATCCAGCCGCTTTGTTTGTTAAAAAAACATGCCCGGTAAAAATCCCAAAAAGACCTAGTAAGATAAACCAAATAATAGCACCACTCTCTAACCATTTTGATGTAGAATGTGGTAGTTTTTTATGTCCCTTCTCCGCACCAAAGGCTAATGTATAAAGAATAATACTAGCACCCAGAATGGCACCTCCAGGAAATCCACCACCAGGAGATAGGTGTCCATGAAAAATAACAAAGATACCATATAATTGAATAAAAGGAATAATCATCCGACTAATATTCCTAACAATTAAATCATCCATGATGAACATCCTCCTCTTCCGGTTTTGGATCCTTCCCCACCAGTACAGTCAATACCGCCGCTATTGATGTAAAAAGAACCGTTGCTTCTCCAAGGGTATCCAAGGATCGATAGTCCATGATAATATCCGCCACAACATTCGGCGAATGAGTATCTTCTACTGCTTCCTTTAGGTAATATTCGGCCACTTGATTGTAGGACGGATTTTCAATATTTCCCATTGGTGGCATCTGCATATAGCTGGATATCATTAAAATCAACAGGCCTCCAAGAGCTGTAAACATAATCAGTTTTTTCATTTTTCCATCCTCCTGGTTCTGCTGATAACGGCGATAAACATAATTGTTGTAACGCCAGCGCCAATGGCTGCTTCTGTCATGGCTACATCCGGCGATCTCAGAAAAAGCCATAGAACAGCCATTATTAAGCTATATGATGCAAAAATAATGACAGCACTTAATAAGTCTCTCGTTTTTTCAACCGCAATCGCACAGGCAATTAAAAAAATAATTAATATCACGTTTAAAAGTTGCATCACCCCATCACCCTTTCTTTATCGTTTTATGCGACTTAGGAATTTCGGGATCTGTATTATAAGCAGCTTTTGAGATAATATGGGCGGCGGTCGGGTTGGTAATCCAAATAAACACCAGAATAATAAATAATTTCACGGTAATGATCTGTATTCCAGTATAGAGCATTAATGCAACCAGCACCAAGCCCGCTCCCAATGTATCGCATTTTGTTGTTGCGTGCATTCTGGAAAATGCTTCCGGCATACGTATTAAGCCTACGGTTCCTACCATGAAAAAAAAGCATCCACCTGCTAAAAATATGATAATTAGTCCGTTTAGTATCATTTGTACTCTCCCTTACCCCAGTTTGCCTTTTTCTATGTATTTAGATACACATATAGTCGCAATAAAGCCCATCATTGCATAAATTAAAGCGACGTCAACAAACGACTCCTGGCCAATCATAATAGACATCAGCACAATTAACATCGCCACTTTTGTGGTGATGACATTGATAGCTACGACCCGGTCTACTGCTGTTGGACCAACATATGCTCTGTATAAGCAAAAAAAAGTCATCAGTGCCAAAAAAACAGATGTCGCTATAAACGCATACATTAACATTTTTTATCCTCCTGTTTCGCCATCCATGTTTCAATAAAACTTCCTTCCATTGCCTCGGCAGCTTCTTTCGTTAATGCATGAATAATAAATCCGTCTTCAACAATATCAACAGTTAGGGTGCCTGGTGTAAGTGTGACAGAATTTCCATAGATCACCTTATTCATGTCATTTTCTAACATCATGGGGACTTTAATAAAGTGTGGCTCTATTGGAAGTTTTGGATCCAGCACAATCTTAGCGACTTCTATATTAGCCTTAAATATTTCAATAATTAAAACACCAATAAACCGGAGCATATTAACAAAGTGTTTCCCTTGATATAAGGGCATTTCTTTTGCTGAAAAAAGAATATCCTTTGAATAGACTACCACCAGAATGCTTAGAAGGATGCCCATAAAAATAGTTTGCGCTCCAAAACCAGGCGAAAGAATCATCCAAAACATAAAAAGAAGTACTGTAGGAATTAAATATTTTTTTATTTTACTCTTTTCCTTATCCTTTGACATCAAAACACCTCTTCATTATACTTGTTTTCATACTGCTGCACAATTTAGTATAACATAGTCCTTAGAGCTTTCAAATTCCTTTTTGAGTGACAAACATCCCTAAAAACGAACCATAAAAAGCCGGCTTTAAAAAATACCGGCTTTTTTTATATAAACAGAGTGTTAATAACGTGGTTCTTCAGGTTTCGCCGTCCCGCTTGTCAGCTTTTTAATTCCTATCCAAGCATAGCATGAAAGCGCCGCCATTACTCCTAATTTCCCTCCTACACCATTATAGGCATTTACAGAAGCAATAAATAGAAGACCTGTAATAAGTCCAACCATTGCCATTTCTTTAAGATTCGCCACATTTTTCTGTGCTACCATTCCAGAATAGCTTGCTGTTGTTGCCACAACCGCAAGTCCACTAACGGCGATCAAGTTTTCGGCTTCTAAGTATCGAAACAATAATCCAGAAACCAAAACAACAATAGCCGATCCAAAAACGCCGCCTTTACCCATTACCACACTTATATAATATGCTGCCATCCCAGCAATCATCGATACAACAATAATGACAATATTTTCCATACCACTTCCCCCTTAAGTAAATAGACTAGCAATAAATCTCGTAATATGAGCTGACAAAGCAGCCGTTGTTCCGCCCTTACCACCGATACCAGCGTATATTTCTCCTGTTAGAGCTAAAACAATTCCACAGACAAGTCCACCTAATAGCGATACTCCAAAAGTTGGCAATACATTTAATCCAGACATTCCAACAAAGGATGCCGCATAAGCCGCCCCAGCCAACGGTCCAGGTAAAAGAACCGCTGCAATAACTCCTACTGAACCATTCGCTATAAAAGCACCATAACCCATTTCATGATTAATAAACCAAGTAACGCTTGTAGCAATAATTGCTGCAATAATAATATGAGCTTTCCCTTTGTCCATCCTAAACCACCTACCCTTTCAGATCTTTGTAATGTCCCTTAAGGCCAATAGCCGCTAAAACAATAACCGCTAAAGAAATAACTACTTCCATCATGTGTTCTTGCCTCCAGATATTGGTTAATAGTAACAGATACCCAGTCAATACAAAAGCAAAAAAACCAATCATTTTTCTCCCCATTAAAACTTCCCTCCATTCATATCATTTACAAATATTGTATTACTTTGTTAAATAAATGTCCAGCAAACCATTGTTATTTTTTTTTATGTTTTCAGAAAAATGAGCACTATCTGAAAGATAGTGCTCATTTTTCGTGGTTTCTAATCATTTCATTTTTTCATTTTCTACCCACTGGCATAAGCGCGGATAATGTCTCTTCTTGTAACAATGCCCACCAATTTTCCTTCTTTCGTCACCGGTACCCGGTTAATGTTTTTCCTTGTCATGGTTGTTGCGATATCTTCTACTGTGTCTTCAATGTCCACCGCTATTACTTCTTTTGTCATTATTTCTTTTACGCGATAGCCTACCATTTTCCGGATCTGATCTTCTACTTTTTTTGTGTTGTCAAAAAAAATATAGCTATCTAAAATGGTAAAATACCTTGGTATTTCCAATTTTTTACTCCTGTAAATAAGGTCCCCTTCTGTTACAATACCTACTACATGATTATCTTCATCCACTACCGGTAATCCACTTATATTGTGATCCATCAACAACTGAATTACCTGATCAACGGTTTGATCTTCAGTCACTGTCATTACATCTTTAACCATAATATCTTTTGCTTTTAACTCATCTTGCATTGGTTCAACCACATGGTTGGTGGTCATATCAATCCCTCCTCTTTTTTGTCCGTGGTTCATTTCAGAAAAACTAAATAGAAGTTATTTGAAGTCTTCATAAAGCTTACTTGCCTGAATACCTTTATTCAATTGATACTTACCACTTTCATAAGAGTCGTAATCACCTTCTATCGTGTGGTAGTAGATCTGGCATATTTCCACATTGGGATAAATGCGAATCGGGTGGATACAAAATATTTCCAATGTCCAATACCCACAAAACCCAACATCTCCAAATCCAGCGGTTATATGAATAAAAAGGCCTAGCCTTCCAATGGATGATCGACCTTCTAACATCGGCACAAGATCAAAGGTTTTTGTGTATTCTTTTATTCTTCCCAGATAAAGGCGTTGCGGTTCTAGTACCAAACCCTCTTCTGGTATAGAAAGTTTTCGGGTAGCGTTCGGTTTTTTCATATCAAGCATGCCTGAGTCGTATGTCAATAATTCATTATGTAGTTTCAAGTTGTAACTATTGGGGTTCAACTGTTTTTCATCAAAGGGTTCAATAAAAATATCTTTTCCCAACCTGTGTTTTATTTCTCGTCCAGAAAGAATCATTTTTTCCCACCTTAAAAAAGGAGTCTTTGCAGACTCCTAAGATTTATTTACTGCTAAGCATTTCCTTTTTGCCACAGAACTCCATATAGGCACATAGCGCACGATAAAACAAATCTGTCTTGTGAGGAGATCCTACCAGTTCGCCTAAGTTGTTTTTGAAATTTTCATCTTCTATATCGCTCATCTGCATTTTATCAAGGCTAATATTCATTGTTGTTTCAACCCATCTAGCTCTTGAAATAACTTCTCTAACCTCATGTTCCGTCTCCAGCCCGAGATCTTTCAGATATACTTCAAAACCTTCATGATTCATAGGCGTATCCTCCTCTATGCCCATTTTTCAAATAATCAAATCTTTCAGTAATAATAGTATACCCTGTCTCATTCATAATAACCATGTCTCACGACCTAAAAAATATATAACTTCATTTTTTCTTTTTCGATCAATATTATAATTCAATTGCTTTGTTCAGAGTGAGAGAAAATAACCATTTTTCTTTCACTTTATTGTCTGTTAGTTGTTCAACCGCTTCTGTATATAGCTCTATTTGCTGCCGATATTTTTCTTTCCACCGGTCTACATCTTTTTCCTTTATGGAGTCAGTTTTATAATCTACTATAATCCAATGGTTTTTTTCTAGAAAGCAAGCATCAACAATTCCTTGTACCATTACGGTTGATCCATTTAATTCTTGTTGTATCAAAAAAGGCCATTCTCGCATCAGATATTCTGCTTTTATCATTCTTTTTCCTAAAGGGCTTTCAAGAAAAGCTTCTATCTGCCCCGTATCAATTGCTTCTGCTTCTTCCCGGCTTATCATTTCTGTTTGCAACATCCAATCGATCTGCGATGCCATATTATTCTTTTCTTCATATTGCTTGAAATCCAGTTGTTGAATAACATAATGAAAAATTGTTCCTTTTTCTGCTCTTGTAAGCTCTCTTTCCTGTGTCATAAAAAGTGGTTTTTTTATTAGTGATGGTGTTAGTGCGCCTCCTCTGTTTATGAAATCTTTCTGCGGATGACTAATCATATCACTTACCGAAAGTTTCGTTTGAGTGACGGTATCTCTTTGATAGGGATATACCCATTCTAACCTTTTTTTCACATAAGCAGGATCTTTCTGCGGAAGTTTTTCCGGATCTTTTTTTAGCAGGTTTTTGATATAAACTGATTCACTTTCTTCTTTCTTTTGACTTAGCACTAAGTCTTCTTTTTTCCATAATTGTACGTCCCATTGACTATTACAAAAACCCATTCTTTCTTCTTTTATGCTATATTCTGCTGCCAGCGCCGGTCCTATCCAATCTAAAAAACACTGCCCCTTCGCAAGTTGATACGGGTGCAATGCATTTGCCCATTGTTCCCATTTGTTGAATGGATCATTGACACTTCCAATAAAAACCAATTTTTGCTGAGCTCTTGTTGCGGCAACATACAAAATCCGAAGTTCCTCCGATAAACTTTCTTGTTTGATTTTTTCTTTGATAATATTCTTTAGCATGGTGTTTCGGTAAACTCTTTTCTCTGGTTCAGCACAAATAGGACCTAAACCCAGATCTTTATGCAAAAGAAGTTTTTCTTGTGCATCACGCAGATTGAACTTTCGCCCAGTTCCCACTAACAGAACGACAGGAAACTCTAGTCCTTTACTCTTATGAATGCTCATGATTCGAATCACGTCGTTATTAGAGCTAATCAGCTTAGCAACGCCTAAATCACCACTTCCACCACGCTTCAATTTGTCGATATATTGCAAAAATCCATAGATGCTACCGTCCTGATTTTCTTCAAATTCTTCTGCACGCTTCTCAAGAATGCGAAGATTTGCTTGACGTTGCTGTCCTCCCGGCATAGCTGCCACAAAAGCGTAATACCCGGACTCATTCATGATTTGCCAAATAAACGCCGAAAGAGATATGTCCCTGCAGGAGCGCCAATGGTTAATTTTAGATAGAAAACTCTTCACTTTTTGAACCAACGGATTATCATGATTCAGCTCATTCATACGCATAAAGCAAAGGTAAAACGGACTTCCTTGATCCATCAGTCTGATCTTTGATAATTCTTCTGAAGTAAAGCCGCCTACTGGTGACCTCAAAACACTAATCAACGCAATATCCTGCCTTATATTGTCGATAAGCTTCAAAAGATTGATGAATACCTGTACTTCTACCGTCTCAAAAAAACCTTCTGCTGAATCACCGAATACAGGAATTCCTTCTTCCATCAATATGTCTTCGTATATTTGCAAATAGCGCCGTGTAGAACGCATTAAAATCACAATATCTCTATATTGAACCTTTCTTTGTTTTTTTATTTGTGCATCATATATCGTGGTTTTCAGAAGATCTTGAATTTTTCCAGCCGTCATTTTTGCTTCCAGTTCTTGATCTGTCCAATCCTTTAACAGGCTGTCCTCTTCCCTTTTCATCTTTTTTTTGTCTAGAATATGCAGTTCTACTGGTTGCGCCTCTTTCGTTACAGGTATGACATCACCACTCAGAAGTTTAACCTCTTCCGTATATTCCATTTCTCCCAAAAAAGGAGTCATCAATCTCTCAAAAAGATAATTAACACCATCAATGATCTCTTTTCCACTTCGAAAATTTCGGTTCAGATCAATTCTCTTATTGATCGCTCCCCGTTTATTTACAAAAGATCTTTGTTTTTCCATAAATAGCCCGGGCTCTGCTAATCGAAAACGATAAATACTCTGTTTCACATCCCCCACCATAAAAAGGTTGTCTTTTCTTTTTATTCGATCTGTGATGGCTTCCTGAACCCGGTTACTGTCCTGATATTCATCAATAAAAATATATTGAAATTGATTTTTATAATAATCGGCCGCTTCTTGGTTTTTAAGAATTTTCAACGTCATATGTTCCAAATCGTTAAAATCAACAATATTCTTTTTGCTTTTTAACACCCTAAAAGAATGATGAAATGCTTCTACTAAATCCCGCAGTACCCTCATAGGCTCTTTCATCATTTTTATATCAGCTGCCCATTCTTCTGGCTCTCTAAAAAACCACTGTTCCTGAAGGGCCTTAAAATCTTTTTTCACCAAATCTCTCATCTTTTGTACCGCTACTTTTTTATCCTCATCAACTTCTTTTGCCGCCGGCAATCTTTTAAAACCGAAGCTTTTCACCAACTCAAATGCATTCTCATTTCTAGCTTTACATAACGCTTTCACCTCTTCTAATTTTTGCACTTCTTCATGAAGTAATTCGGCATAAACTTCCGGACCACCCGGTTCTTCAGAAACATAAAGAGCCATTTCTATCTGGTTGATCATCCCATCAAGGCGTAGCATCAAAATGTCAAAAAGACTTTCTATCCATTTTTTTTTCATCATGGTTTCTTTATCGATATCAAACGATTCTACTTGATTATGCAACCATTCTAGTGGCTCTGGCTGGCTTTGAATAAAGGAATGAAGTTTCAATAAACCGGCTTCCAGCCATAAATCGTTTTTCATATCACAAAAACTTTCTATTAATCGATAGTATGTCGGATTAGCTTCCTGATAAAAACTCTCTAAGGTTTTATTCATAGCTTCCTGTTTCAATAAGGTCACTTCGGTTTCTTTGCCTACTCGAAAAGAAGGGTCCAAGCCTCCCAAATGAAAATGACTCCGAAGTACCTTTAGACAGAAGGAATGCATTGTCATGATATAAGCTCTGTTTAATAGCGCTAATTGCCTGCGGATTTCTTCTCTTTTTTCCGGATATTCCCCTGAAGCTTCTAACATTTTCCGAGCGATTCTTTCTTTCATTTCTGAAGCAGCCGCATTTGTAAAGGTAACAATCAGCATTCGATCAATATCCACACCATCATGAATCACAAGATCTAAAATACGCTGTACCAGTACTGCCGTTTTCCCTGAGCCTGCTGCTGCCGATACTAATAAGTTGCAATTTCTCTCTTTGATTGCCTGATCCTGTTCTTTCGTCCATTTAGGCATCAGAATTCACCTTCTTTCCCAGCCTTTTACGAATCTTTTCCAATGCTTCATTTTTATTGATCGGCTCCATGTAGTTCACCTGTTGATCCGGCATGTTTTGATCAAATTGACAAACAGAATGAAACTCACAGTATTGACAAACCCTAACTCCACTATATTCAACCGGATGTATTGAAATATCTCCTGACAATATATTTTTTGCCATGCGCACCACTAATTGCTGTGTATGCTGGAGCAATAGATCGAATTCTTCTAATTCCAGGACCATCGAATTAGCACTAAAGCTACCATCTTTTTTCAGAGAAACCGGTAATACCTCCGATTTATCAATCATCTCTTGATCCATCGCACCAACAATTTCCTGGTTCTGTAAAGCAAAACCATTCAGCTTTAATTGTTTAACCCTCTCCTTTTGTATTTCTTCTATTTTCGTCGTATTTAATTCAATCATCGGATCATCCATTTGGTAGTAAAAAAGACCTGCTGGATAATGATTTCCCATCATTTGCTTTCTTTGCGCATCAAGAACCGCCTGCAAATAAACCGGTAACTGCATTTGAAGGCCATGAAACACTTCTGGAATTTTCATTTCCTTGTTACCAGTTTTATAATCGACAATTCGATAATAATAGTCTCCATTTTTTTCGAACATATCAATCCTATCAATTCTGCCTTCTAAAGATACTAAGGTGTTCTCTTTGTCATAATAAATCAAAGCAGGCCATGTACCTTCTTTCCCAAAGGAAAGTTCATGATATAGTGGTTCAAAAAGACCCTTTTGAATATGAGCAACGATGGTTTTGACAGCTGTTTTCCCTAATTGCTTCACCCTTTTTCCTGCATACTGATATCGATATGAACTTTGGAATATCCCATCTCTAAAGGTATCTAAAAGATCTTCCATCAAGGGATCCATTAAACGATCGCATTCTTCCAAATCGATAGAGCACCAATCTTGATGATTGTCTTTAATCGCTTTGGCAAACCCATCCATGGCCTGATGTAAAAAATTGCCAAGCTCTACAGGTTTAATTTCAAACTCTTTACGCTCTTCTGGCTTCAATCCATATTGAACAAAATGCGAGAAGGGGCATTTTCGGTATTTTTCCAATCTGGCAACACTGGAATATAATGGATTTCCAAACAGTTTTTCACTAACTTTTGAATCCAATGGTTGGCATTGATTTTCAAAATCCAACCCTTCCAACATCCGCTTCACTTCTTTTGTCCAGTTTTCATTCCCGTAGAACCATCGATAAGCATCCAACCATAGCGGATCTACCACCTCGCCATCCAATAACCTTCTAACTTCTGCCGTCAAACTGGAAAAGGTGTTTTCCGGTCGCGTTATTTCTTTTTTAATATTTTCCGATGTAGCAAAAAGATCATCTCTTACGCTTAAAAGCGGAAACAAGCCTTTGAGCCTGTCAATAATAACCGACGGTCTTCTGGCCGCTCCTTCTTCTGTCGCTAAAGAATAGCTGATAAAAAGAAAATCAGAAGGCTTAGTCATCGCCAAATAAATATAAAACATTTCCTGCAATTCCCGCTCTTCTTGCGAGGCTCCGATTTTGCAGCCAGAGCCTTCAAGTTTTTGTTTTTCGACTGGTAATAGCAATGCTTCTTCGTTTATTCCCGCTGGTAAAATACCATCATTAGCACTGAGAAAAAAAACACATTTCACATCTGACAGTCGCGACCGCTCGATGGTCCCTACAAATACTTGGTCTAGTGTTGATGGGATGGTGCCAACTTCCATGCTTTCTATTCCAGATTCAAAAATATCTATGTATTCATCTAGAGAAACTTCCAGAGTCCCCATCATTTCTACCATTTGATCCATTAACTCCATCAGTTCATTCCATAACTGAGCATATACCTGTTTTTGATCAAATGCATCCCTTGCTTCTGCCTGGTTCATTTGCCTTTCAAGGATATCAGGAATATTCAGAGCTTCCATCCATTCAAAGACAATTTTTGATTTCATTTCTACCGTTAGGGATTGCTTCATTTTCTCCTCTACTATTCCTAATGGTTCCATAATTTTTTTCCGCCATATTTCTGCATCTTCCTGATATGGTTTCACATAGGCGTTTGCTATTTCTTTTTTCCATTTGTTGCCTTTCATCCCCAGTTGCATACAAATATTTTCAAATTCTTCCATTTCGTCTATTTCCAATCCTGCATAACCTGTTTTTATATACGTCATCATATGTTGAAATGAAAATCCGCTCTCTATTGCTCTTAAGCCTTCGATTAAGAACACCATTAACGGATGGTTTTTTAAGACTATTTTATCATCCATAAACACCGGAATCTTATGCTGTTTCATCACTCTTCGAATGCTACTTTTTCTTTGTTCCATATCCGGACACA
Source organism: Tindallia californiensis (assembly GCF_900107405.1). NCBI lineage: Bacteria > Bacillati > Bacillota > Clostridia > Peptostreptococcales > Tindalliaceae > Tindallia > Tindallia californiensis. Next base: position 252,663 of record NZ_FNPV01000002.1, read on the forward strand.
GTATTGCAATCTGACGATACCGGTATCCTTTTTCCTGAACTAAATCCTGTATTTTCAAAGCTGTCCATACCAATTCTTTTTCATCATTGCTGGCAGAAAACAATTCAATAGAAGAAGGCTCCGAATTAAAAGCATCTATTGGCAATTTGTAAAAACATTCTTTCAGGTGTTTTATTTCTTTTGCTTTTTTATCATAAGATTCACCATACGAAACCTCTTCTTTTATCACCTCGATACCTTGGGATGAAAAATAGTTTTTCATATGATTGATCTGTTTATGCAAGACCGAATATTGATTCGTCAGCTCATCACCACCATAAGTAAGAATGTTGAGGCTATAAGCTTCCTTTCCAATAGCTAAGAGCGCACTCTTCATATTAGGCGTAAAACTATAGAAACCCTCTACCCAATAGTCAGCCATTTTCATCTGATTGGCATCTTGAAACTGTTTTCGAAAAAGCTCTATCCGATCTTCTTTATGAAGGTAGTAATCCTCTAATGTTTCTTGAACATGCTCATATATAATAGCAATATCGTGAAGTTTTCCAGAGATATATTCCTTATCTTTATATAGCTGAGATTGTTGCTTTAACATTTCCGAAGTCACTTCATACTGTTTGCACTCATTAATTTCTTTGACAAGAGATTCAACAAATCCTTTACGACCAATCATATGAGGGTACACTTTTAGATTTTCTTTCTGTTCTCTTAGGGCTTTTCTTACCAACATATGCAAGCCTCGGTCATCAATAAACACTCTATTTCGGCCACCCGTCTCTAAAAAAACCCGATAGGCCAGCCGAGAAAAACTAAGGACTTCAACCCTCAACATTCCCTTTTCCTGGGAATGTTTTAGATATTGTTTTTCCATTTCCAAGGTGTATTGCTCCGGAACTAGAATGATTTGTTTTCTCCAAGGATCTTTCTTCATTTTTTTTTGAATTGCATGCACCATAATGCGTACTTTTTCTTCTATATCTGTTCCATACCATATTCTAAACAATATTTCACCATCCTCTCTTCCGAAATATACAGATAAAAGGAAAACCTCCTTTTTACGAGAGGTTTTCGGTTTGCCATTCTCGAATCCAGAATAGCCATATAGGAGCGCGTTTGATTTTCAATTCTACAAGCGTTCTTTCTTTAGAAAAAAAATGGAACGGAATTTCTTTTTCTTTAATGATTAGCTTAAAGTTGATTTCCGATGTTTCCGGTTCCGTGCGATATAGTAATGATTCAAAAATCATGTTTATCCCAGTAATCTTAAAAAAACCTTCTTCCACTTCATAAAGTCCTTCTGCTCGGGTAGGCAAGCCAGCCCCATAAGATTCATAAACTTGTCCTGTTAATAGCAACCTTTGATCCGGCATTGCCTTAAAAAACTCTATCACCGGAGTTTTTTCAACAGAGTGATGATACATTATCTGTATATTCTCATCCAGCTTTATTGGATGTCTGTAGAGAATCCTTCCTTCCTGATAATCAGAAGCTTGCAAGTAAAAAACGGGCCACTGTAGCATTAGGATAAGTATCAGAAGATGCAATAAAAGCTTGAGATGTCTTCTCACCTTGTGTTTCCCCATGTTTACTTTACGTGTTTTTCATAAAAACGCGCAGCTCCGGGATGCAAATCTACAGGCATTCCAATTAGCGCTGTTTCAAGAATAATATCGTTGCCTCGCTCATGTATTTCTGCAATAAATTCCTGATGCTCAAAAATGGCTTGTGTCATATTGTATACCAGCATTTCCGGAAGGTCCGAAGAAACTACAAGCATTGCCATTACCGCCGTCGTTGTAACATCCGTTTCCTGACCTTCGTAAGTGCCTGCCGGAATATCCACTTCTACATAAAACGGATACCTGTCAGAAAGCATTCGAATAATTTCTGGTCGAATAGGTACAATGCTAACGTCCATATATTCTATCATTTCACTAATAGCAGATGTAGGAATCCCGGCGGTAACAAAAGCAGCATCTATTTGTCCATTGCGCATTTTCATCACTGCTTGAGCGAAGGAGATAGAATGCACTTCCTCCAAATCCTCTTTCTCGATGCCATGTATTTGTAAAATATGAGTCGCATTAGCCTCTGTACCGGATCTTTCAGCACCTATTGCTATCCTTTTTCCTCGCAGGTCCTCCACCTCATCTATTTCTGATTCTACCAACGATACAATTTGGATAATTTCAGGATATAAAACAGCTAATCCCCGTACGTTATCTGCCAGGTCCATTTCATCTGAATACATTTCAGTGCCTGTATAAGCATAATAGGTAATATCATTTTGAGCAAAAGCCATTTTTGCTTCACCTGTGCGAATCAGATCAATGTTTGCTATTGCCGCTCCTGTCGATTCTGCCGTTGCTTTTAAGCCGGGAACATAGGTATTAAAGATGGTAGCCATGGCTCCACCTAAAGGAAAATATACGCCGCCAGTTCCTCCTGTAGCAATAGTGATCTCCATCTCTTCATAGTCTTGATGCATTTCTTGAACAGCCACATCATCCACTTCATCTTCCGCTTCCTCCAAGATAGAACATCCACTCATCAAAAGCACAACCATTACCAATATCAATGCCATTTTCCTTAAATGTTTTTTCATATTTTCCTCCGAAAAAATCACTCAAGATCCACCTCCCTAAACATCCTGACCAACAACGCTACCTAAGATTATATCATACTTAAGATCTTGCGATATCTAAATATTCCTTTTCAACTGAAAAACAGACAGCTTCAATGCAACGTCTTCTGCAATATCGGAAATGGATGCAATTCTTTCCACAAAATAACGAAGATGTATTTTGTGACTAAGGCGATTGATTTCCTGACTGTTAAAAACTTGTCTCGCAATTTCTTCTTCCAGCTTGTCAGCTTCTCCTTCATAAAAATAAACTTTAGCCACATGTTCTTCTACCATACCGGTATTTTGAAAAAAACTACGAACACCTTTCATTAACTCATCAGCCGCTTCACAAGAAGCTTTGTTTAAACTAATAAAAGACTCTCGGGCAAAATTAGGTATTACTGGCTTTTCAATTGACAAACTCAAATGAACCGCCTTTGCTCTGTCCACAATTTCGTCCAATGCATCTGTAAGTTCTAAAATATCTCCACTTGCCTCCGGAATCAAATTATATGCATATAATTTATATTTAATTCTTTTTAGCTTATCGTCGGCTTCTTTCTCAGCAATCGTCATTTCTTTAACTCTTTTTTCAAAAGCTTCTTCTTTTCCTTCCACATATTCATTAATTCCTTCTTTAAAAATAAGGCTTCCCCGGGTAATCGCTTTGAGATAGGCATCAATCTCATCTTCTAATTCTCTGCTGTGATTTCTAAAGAACGATTTCATGAAATACCTCCTTTGTAATAGTCTGTTCCCATATTCCACAATCTATCTGTAAATGTTTCTCTGGATTCTTCCTGTTCCTGCATAAAGGATAAAATACTTTCTACGTCGCCGGATAGTTTATCAGCTTGGTGAAGAATCTGTGCTTCGACAGACTTAGGCAGTACTGGCGACCCCCATTCCAGAGCTCCATGGTGGCCTAAGATGCCGTTCAGTATAACGAGAGCGTCTTCCCTATCAAACCCTTCCAATAACTCTATTTTATTCATCACATGATGTGAACCGATAAAAATATGTCCTAGCATTTTCCCCTCATCACTGATCTTATTTGACGGCAAGGGCTCATACTCAATGATTTTTGCCCAATCATGCAAAAAAGCCATTGCAATCAGACGATCAACTTGTCTTTGACTCAGCCTTTTGGTCGTTGCCACCACAACACAATATTTTAACACCTCAAGGGTATGTTGCAAGATTCCATGCCTAAAATTGTGATGCACCGACTTTGCTGCCGGGTATATACAAAATTTTTCATAATAAGGTTCCTGAAAAACCATTTCATGAACCAATGTTTTTATCAGAGGGGTTTGAATACGGTCACGAAACTCTTCTAACCACTGTTGCATCTGATCAAAATTCCATTTACTGGAAGGAACTAGTTTTTTCATATCAATGCTGTCTTTATCAACTTTCCTTATACTTCTTGATGTAAGCTGTAGTTTCCCTTGATACTCTCCCACCAACGCTTTTACTTCAATAACCGGAATTTCGTCTTTTGCTCTCTGCAACCAATCTTCTTCAGCCACATCCCATAGTTTAACCAATTGTTTAGAACTTGCATCCTGCACTGTTAAATCAGCATATTTACCTCCAGTCTTTGTTGCTTTAATCTTAACATCTATTAATAATGCAATAAAGGTTACCTCCTGATTTAAATCATCTTTCGTAATTGACTTTAGTTCTCTCATCCTATCTCTCCTTATCAAAATGGCTAATTTATCTTTACGATGATTGTTTATTTGGTATTCCATTGGGTATTCTTTAAGTTGCGGGTACATTCTAATTAGATTGTACACTATATTTTCTATTTATTGAAAGGGGTAATTATATGAATCCAATGACATCAAGCAACCTTAAATCCGCCTTCGGAGGAGAAAGCATGGCTCATATGCGTTATTTAATGTGGGCTGAAGCGGCAAAAAAAGAAAAGTTTCCTAATGTAGCAAACCTTTTTAAGGCCGTAGCTTATGCTGAGCAAGTTCATGCTGGAAATCACTTCCGAGAGCTTAAAAAAGAGGTAGGCGAAGACTCCGTAACCGCCGGAGCCGGTTTCGGCATGACAAATACGTCCGAAAATCTCCAGGGAGCTATCGATGGCGAAAATTATGAAGTTGAGCAAATGTATCCTGCTTTTATTACCGTTGCTAATCTTCAAGAAGAAAAAGGAAGCATACGCTCCTTCCAGTTTGCTCTCGAAGCCGAAAAAACTCATGCGGATCTATTCACTCTGGCTAAGCAGGCTGTTGATAGCGGCAGTGATTATGCCGAAAACAAGATTCATGTCTGTGATATTTGTGGTTATACGCTTAGCGGAGACTCTGTTGAAGATGACTGTCCTATTTGCAAAGCGAAACCAGAAATGTTTACCAGTTTTGTAACCGAATAGTTCTTTGCTCTACGTTTAACGTTTAAGAACCCAGGCTTTTTTATCGCCTAGGTTCTTTTACTTTAATCGCATCCTAATTTTTTCAAGAAAGCTATCGCCTCGCCCATTTTTATCAATGTTTCATATCCGCCTTGTGTGTTTTGGATTAAATCTCTATCCCACTCAATCACATTAGACCTAGTAAGCAAGATAACGGTTGAACCACCAAATTGAAAATATCCTTTTTCGCTTCCTTTATTGACAGGCATGTGTGGATAATAGGTTTGAACGATACTTCCAACCATTGTTGCTCCAACCTCAATCATTACTATTTTTTCTTTTCCAGCAATATGTATTTCTGTCATCATTCTTTTATTTCGACTGTAAACCTCGTCTGTTTTGTTCAGTGCATAAGGATTTACCGAATAATAATATCCCTTTATCAACTTCGCTTCCTTCGGCACACCATTTACCGGGAAATGGAAGCGGTGATAATCGCAAGGTGCTAATCGGATCACCGCTGCCGATCCTCCCGAATAATACCGAGACAGTTCATTGTTCCCCAAAAGAGATTTAATAGAATTTTTCTTCCCCTTCACCTGGATAAGTTGATCTGCTTCCAAGGAAGGATACACTAAAATGCGTCCGTCAGAAGGCGAAACCAGTCTTAAAGGGTCCGGATTTACGATGCGGCTGCCAGGTTTCAATTGCCGGACAAAAAAATCATTAAAATCTGAATATTCTTCCGGCTTCTCTAGGATTGCTTCTGTCATATCGATTTTCATCGCCTCTACAAACGGCGCAATTTTTTTTCTTGTAAACCTTCTTTTTTGAATAAAACCACACAAACATGACATTGCCTTTGTTTTTCCAAGCATTTCTACAGCTATTCTACCAAGTTTTGTCTCATAAGCCCAACGTAAAGAAGCTTCTCCAGCCACCACTTCTTTTTCCTTTTGCCCTGTGCTCCTATCAATATACTCTATCATTCAATGCCGCCCCTTCAGAACAAACTCCGCCTACAGTTAGGAATCCTGTATATTAACGGGAAATACATCTCTCTAACAGACTCACATATTCCTTTTCATCATAAAAAACCCTTCCTATGCGAAAGAGTTTTTATCATCTCATACTGTTCAGTATATATCAATCCCCAAATTTGTTTAATACCTTAGATATTTTACTAAATCAATCTCCGCCCGACTAAGTACCGCTTTTAAATGTCTTCTTTCTTCATTCAAAATTTTCTTCATTTCTTTTGGCGCCAATTCAGGGAATAGTCTCGTCAATTCATATATATACATAATACCATCTCGTTCTACTTTTTCAGCAATTTCAAGAGCTTCGTCTTTGGTATACTTTCCTTTAATTTTTTCCATAGCCTTATCAGAATCCGCAAACATATCATTTTCTATCAAAGAATCCAAATATTCCAATTCTTCTTCTGATACCTGCGCCGTTCCTTCATCCGACAGTTTTTTAAGCAATTCTGAATAAATCTTTTCATGTTTCAACTCATCTTCCGAAAGAATTTCAAATAATTTTTTCCCTTTCCCCTCCTCCATCTGATGCGCTAAATTTGTATAGAGTTCCGCTACTCTTGCTTCATTTCTGACTAACACTTGCAACAGTTTACTTGCATTAAAATCGATCGCCATATAAAACATCACCTTTCGTTATCGTTTATCACCCTAAATACCCTCTTGTTTCATAAGATAAACATCGATTCCTACTCAATGTTTAAATGGCTGATATCTGCTTTTCGAAGAATTTCAACCCCATTCTCAAGATACGCTAATTCCGTAACGCTCGTCTGCCTGACCTTAGCAACATCCCACAAATCCTCAAGAGGTCTTTTTTCATAATATAACAACAATAGTCGTAGCGTTATTGCATGAGTCACTACCAAAACACAGCTATTTTGATGCTCCTTAACAATATCCCCAAGTGCCTGAACACTTCTTTCCTGAACTTTTTCCAGGGATTCATTGCCTCTTTCTGGCTTAAAACAATGAGGCTTATATAGAAAGTGATGATATCCAACAGGATCTTCCCTCTGTATCTCTTCATGAGTTTTTCCTTCCCAGCTACCCAGGTTTATTTCACCGAGTCCTTCCTTAAAGTTAACTTTCAAATGATGAGGTTTTGCAATTTGATTAGCGGTTAAAAAAGCACGTTGCCTGGTACTGGAATAAACAGCTTTCAAGGGTTTATCTTCCATTTTTTTTGCCAGTCTTGAAATTTCCGCAATCCCCTCCTCGGTAAGAGGTGAGTCTCCACTTCCCTGAAATCTTTTTTCCATATTCCATTGAGTCTTTCCATGCCTAACTAAATATATCGTCGTCATTTTTCTACTCCTTTTTTTAGATGATTATTCTTCAAAATTTTTCTTTGTTGCCTTATTCTTTTTGTTCTTGTATACGTAAACATCAGTATTCCCGTCCAAATAAGCGAAAAACTGATCAGATGATAACCGGTAAATGGTTCTTTGAAAAGAAAAACGCCAAGCAAAAGGCTAATCGTAGGAGATAAGTACTGGATAAACCCTAGTACTGAAAAAGGAATTGTTTTAGCCGCAATGGCAAACCAGAGCAAAGGCGTTGCAGTTACAAAACCTGCACCCATCAGCAATAACCAGGAACTTAGGGACACTTGACTAGGGTCAAACGTATTGCTTCGTGTCGCATATATTAAATAGATCACAGCAATGGGTGTTATCATCAGTGTTTCAATCCCTAAGGCAGCAATGGAGTCCACCTGTACTACTCGCTTACATAATCCATAAACAGAAAAGGTGGTCGCAAGGATTAACGATACCCAGGGTATGGAACCATATTCAAAGGTTATGATCACAACCCCTGAAAAAGCAAAAAACAAAGCAATTTTTTCAACTCGTTCCATTTTTTCCTTAAAAATAAGGGTACCCATTAACACTACCATCAGTGGGTTGATGTAATAACCTATGCTAGCTTGAATCACAAAACCCGCATTAACAGCCCATATATAGGTAAACCAATTTAGAGATATAATGAGAGAGGAAGCTGAAACCAACATTATTTTCTTTTTATCAGCAAACAATCGAGCTGTTGTTTTTAATTGATCTTTATACCACAGTAACCCGCCAACAAAAAAACAAGACCAGATCACTCGATTTGCCAATATAATCCCAGCTGAAAAGTCTTGCAACAGTTTCCAATAAATTGGTAAAAAACCCCATAAAAAGTAGGCTCCCAGCCCAAAGTAAATTCCTTGCAAAGATGTTAACTCACCTTTTTTCATCTGTTTTCGTCTCCTTCAACAATGACGTATATAGCTATTATTATACGCTTGAAATACGGATAATGCAATTAAGCCTGTCCTTAAGTTAATCTACGCAAATTACCTTTTCTTTACATCACCACTGACACACTCTTGTATTTTTTGAAATAGTAAAACTTTTTACTTTTTTCAGTTTATTTCTTGACCAAGCGTTTTTCTCTTGTTATAATTTGTAGTAATTATTTATCCGATGATTTTCATCGCTAAAATGCTTGTTTATATCTATCGCATTGACGGAGAAACGCAATAAATATTCGATCCCAGAGAGTCGGTGGTAGCTGCAAACCGTCATCAAATTTATTGTCACTCACTCCTGAGCTGTTTCTGTGAAAAATAGTAGTAGAAACCGGTGGTTCCGTTATCACTAGGATTATTTCCGTATGAGTGGTCTGGTCATCAGGCAAAAAAGGTGGTACCGCGGGTAAAAACCCGTCCTTTCATTTCTTAAAGGACGGGTTTTTTATTTTTGTCTTTACATTATTCAAGAGAGGGGGTTGCTTCATTATTCACTAAGGAGTACTGTTTTCTGTTTATTCGCATTATTACAAATTTAGGAGGGTTATAATGAACTATTCAAATGTCAGCTATCAAAACCAATCTCAATCATTCTCAAAACAATCTTTGAAAGGAAGTCCTGCCGAAGAAAAGAATACAAAAAATTCGTATCATTCCTATCAATCCATTATTGATTCAAACTTTTCTACTATGAACTATTTTGGAACTGGTTCCATAAAGAGCAATTGGTAAAGATGATAAGTCTCTCTTAAGCAAGCAGGGAAAATCAAAACGCCACCCTGCTTCTTTCTTTTTTTCCATTTACCAGTCTAACAACATGGATTTAAAAATCGCCACACTCTCTCTTATTGAATAATGCCAGTATAGGTCCGGTGGCGACTGTGCCGGTATACCGTAAGCGTTAAGACCTAATCTTCTAGCAATCATCTGCGCTCTCAACAAATGATAGTCACTCGTGATAATAACTATTTCTGTCACCTTTGTATCATTCCTCTGATTCAACTGATTCATACTGTATTTTATATTTTCTAAAGTGTTTGTTGATTTTTCCTCGAGAATGATCCTATCAGCACTTATCCCTTTTTTCTCCAAATACCACATCATTACCTCTGCTTCAGACGCTAGTTGTCCATCCGACTTTCCTCCAGAGGTTATTAGCATTCCTGAAGGATTATCCTCCAGATATTTTGCTGCATAATCCAGTCTTTTGGCCAGTGTATAGGATGGTTCTCTTCGTATAATTCCTGCTCCAAGAACCACTGCATCATCAGCCTGATCATTACCCGCCATTAAAAAAGTCCCTATTATCATTAATTGTATCATAAAAAAAACGCCAATTACCGTAAAGAACATCCACGCAAGAAATAAGCATCCCTTTTTTACTTTTGGGTATGATTCAAAGCAAAGGATTTTATGATTAAAAAGATGGCTTACATAAGAAAATAGGATTAAGGCCAAGCCAAGAATCATAGTGGCCAGGCTTTCAAAATACCAGCCTCCTCTTATCAAAGAATAAAACATTCCAGCGATCAATACTGTAAATCCAACCTTGCACCTTTTTATCGTGTTCACCGACTTTCTGTTAGCAAATTCTTTCCTCCCCATTGAATGAGCCAGGCACCTACAGGTGCCGTCATCACAATGGCCAGTACCGCAAAAGCAAGAATTTCTTCTCCTTTAGTTGCTCCTGCCGCAAGTGGTAATGTTCCGACAGCTGCCTGGACCGTTGCTTTCGGTATATAAGACAGGATACAAAATAAACGTTCCCGCCTTGTAAACTCCTTTGATGGAGTAGATAGGAACACACCTACACTCCTAGCTAAAAGGCCTATGATAATAATAACCACCCCTATTAAACCAGCTTCAATAGCCAGAGGTATGTTTACTACTGCACCTACCATCGTGAACAGCAGCACTTCGGCCAATACCCATATTTTATTCAACTTCTCAGCAAGAGCTTCTGCAATCTTAGGCTTGCGTTCCAGTATGATAAATCCTACAAACATAATGCCTATCAGACTAGCCACCGGCAAGAATGGCTCCATCACATCTTCTATCGTTGTCATGATAATCCCGGCACCTACAATGATTAGTGTTTTTTTCGTATGTCTCATATCTACTTTATTAAATAAATTTAACAGCACTATCGCAACCACTAACCCTAGAAGAAGTCCCGATATAATCGATATAGGTATCGACATTACCTGTCTCCACAAGGCCATTTGGCTACCAGCAAAAATGCCCAAAAAAGAAGTCAGAAATGTAATTGCCACCACATCATCTAAAGAAGCACCCGCAAGAATCATGGTAGGAACCCCTTTTTCTTCTCCTTTTCCTGCTTCAATAAGTTTAAGCATCGCCGGAACAATCACCGCCGGCGATACAGCTGCAAGGATAAACCCTAACATGCCAGCTTCTAAAAAAGGATATCCAAAAACGTAGTAAGCCGCTAGCATAACCGCCGCTCCCTCCATCATGCAAGGGATAAAACTCAGCTTAAATGCATTCTTTCCAACTTTATTCAATGTATCTCTTTTGATCCCTAGTCCCGCTCTGAATAAAATAACAATAAGCGCCACTTTTCTGAGATCAGAAGATATCTCCATAACTTGTTGGTCAATAAGATCGAAACCATAAGGTCCCCCTAGGGCTCCCAGTAAAAGTAAACCCAAAAGACCAGGGAGTCCTATTTTTCGAAAAGCGCTATGCGCAAATAATCCTAGTATAGTGAGCCAAGCCAAACTAAAGGCCATTATGTATCAATTCCTCCTAACACCCTACTTTTTCTTTTCCCATTATACCATATGTATTCAACCAATTATTCGAGTAATGGTAAGGGTTTTGGGTATCTATACATACAACTTGTTATTTCATCATTAATTAAAGGAGCAACTTTTATGAGTAAAAAGCAGGAAATTATCGATAGAACCTATGAACTTTTTTCCAGATATGGAGATGCTTTATCTTTAAGTGCCATCGCTAACGCCACCTCTATTAAAAAATCATCACTTTATGCGCATTTTGACAGTAAGGACCATTTACTATTTCACGTAATCGACTTAGAACTTCAAAAATTTGACCAAGCAACTTTAGATGTATTGAAAACTAGTGATTCTACAGATCTCAAGAAAACAGTTAGTGATTTCTACTATTTTATTCTATACTATTTTAACGATCCTACCAAGCTTGTTTTTTGGAAACGGTGTATGCTTATGTCTGAGGGGCCTTTGAAGAAGAAAGTAGAAGAAACTCATATGAAAATACATCAGCGTAATATTGAGTACATTACTACTTTGTACATTGATTATGCCAAAACGAATGATCTAGACGAAAAAAACGTTGATATTTTTCGCCATTCTTTCATGGTTCTTCTTTTAGGAACACTCTATTCTCTTTTTGTCTTTGAACACCGAGTCACTCCCTATGATCATAGTTTTCATATTTTCTGGAAAGGCGTCCAACAGCATCTACATAAAAACAGCCTCTCAAGAGAGAGGCTGTAGATAGTTCTTTCAAGTTTTTTATAAATACATGGTGACACCTGGTCCAAGAGGTAATCCAAGTACCGCCCAAACAATAAACATAATGGTCCAGCCAACCATAAACACAATGGAATAAGGTAGCATGGATGAGATCAACGTACCAATGCCTGTATTCTCATCATACTTTTTAGCAAAAGCAACGATGATTGCAAAGTAAGACATCAGTGGTGTAATAATATTGGTCACAGAGTCACCAATACGATATGCCAGCTGAGTTAATTCCGGCGTATAACCAACAGCCATCAGCATTGGCACAAATACCGGCGCCATAATGGCCCATTTCGCCGAAGCACTACCAATAAACAGGTTGATAAAACCAGAAACAATGATAAATCCAATGAGCATCGGAATACCCGTCATTCCAGTAGCTTCCAAAAAGTCTGCCCCTTTAACAGCTAGAATAGTTCCCAAATTACTCCAGCTAAAGTAAGCAACAAACTGGCCAGCCGCAAAGGCCAGCACAAGGTAACCACCCATTGACGCCATGGCTTTACCCATAAATCCAGCAACGTCTTTATCGCTTTTCACCGACCCAGCAGCAATACCATAGGCAATACCGGGAACCAAGAAGAATAACGCAATAATAGGTACCAAGCCTGCCATAAATGCTGATCCTGCCAAAATCTGACCGTCATCTGCTCTCAAGACAGCATTTTCTGGAGCAACCAGCGCCAGTATAATTCCGATAAATACCACCAAAGAAATACCTGCCCATTTCAAGCCTTTGGTTTCGTTTTCAGCTACTTGATCAATACTTACTTCTGTATCGCCTTTATATTCACCCAGTCTCGGTTCAACAATCCGTTCTGTTACTAGGGTACCCAGTACCGTGATAACAAAAGTAGATGCAATCATAAAGTACCAGTTTGCCGTAGGATCCACCGTATAATCCGGCTGCCACATTTGAGCGGCTTGTTGACTAATGCCTCCCAAGAGAGGATCAATGGTACCAACTAAAAGGTTTGCACTAAATCCACCAGACACTCCCGCAAAAGCAGCTGCCAGTCCTGCCAATGGATGTCGTCCAAAGTTTAGAAAAATCAAGGCTCCAAGTGGTACAAGTACAACATAACCAGCATCAGAAGCAATGTTGGACATGATTCCAGCAAATACAACAACAACCGTAACTAGTTTTTTAGGTGTCGATAAAACTAGTTTTCTTAAAGCCGCCTGAATTAGCCCGGTACCTTCTGCTACACCAACCCCTAGCATTGCTACTAAAACAGTTCCCAGCGGAGCGAAGCCTGTAAAGTTTGTTACTGCTTCTGAGAAAATTCGTCTTATCCCTTCTGCCGAAAGAAGGCTGACAGCGGTTACTACTACTTCTTCCATTTCACCTGTGCCAATAACGATCCGTTCAAAAGTTACGGACACACCTGCCTGCGCTGCAAAGAAAGAAATTACAATGACAGCCAAACTAAAAAGCGCAAACAAGGTCACAGGATGAGGTAATCGATTTCCTACCACTTCTACCATATCAAGAAACCGATTAAAAAGACCTTTTTTTCGTTTTACTTCTTGACTCATTTTTTCACTCCTATCTCCCATTTAATTTTTTCCGAAAATAATGATAAAAAAATACTCTTTTTCGCATTTTCGGATGTGCAATAAGAGTATATTCAAGAACATGACTCGTGTCAACTATCAGAATTTTTTATCATTGATGTGCCACTTTCTCAAACTCTGTTTTATCAATCAATCCCAAATTTACTAAAAATTTTTAGTCATTAAAAAAAACCTTTTGTCCACGCATCGCGGACAAAAGGTTTCGTCACATTAATGATTCTGTTCTATAATGCGTGTATCTAACAATGTGTTTCGGTCTTTTACCTTGTTGTTTTTTACTGCCATGGCAATCGCTTTTTTAGATCCGATTAAAACCAGTACTTTTTTTGCTCTCGTCACGCAGGTATACAATAAGTTCCTCTGCAACATCATAAAATGTTGGGTTGATATAGGCGCTATCACAACCGGGTACTCACTTCCTTGACTTTTATGAACCGTCATGGCATACGCTAATACAATTTCATCTAACTCTGTATCCTGATATTCTTTCACAAGTCCATCAAAATGAATATAGACTTTTCGATTTATTTCATCAATGCCTGTAATCCGACCAATATCTCCATTAAATATATTTTTATCGTAATTATTTCGAATCTGCATCACTTTATCCATCAATCTATAGGTGGTGCCACCATATTTTATCATTTTCTCCTGAGGATTCAAATGCTCTTGAAGCAACTGATTTAACTGATAAGCTCCCGTGGAACCTCTTTGCATCGGACAAAGGATTTGAATATCATTAATTGGATCAATCCCAAAGTATTCCGGCAGCCTTTTTTGGCATAGCGAAAGAATTTTATCTGGAATTTCCTCAGGTTCATCGGATTCAATGAAGAAAAAGTCTCGATTTTTCCTCCCCTTTAAGTAAGGAAACTCTCCGTCATTAATGCGATGAGCATTGGTAATGATCAAACTACCTCTTGCCTGACGAAATATTTGCTCCAGCTTAACGACAGGTATGCAGGAAGAACTAATAAAATCTTTCAAAACATTACCCGGACCAACCGATGGTAATTGATCCACATCACCTACCAGTATCAACACCGTATCATTCTTAAGGGCTTTTACCAAGTGATTTGTAAGGACAATATCCAGCATGGATGCCTCATCAACAATCAACACATCGCATTGTAAAGGATATTCTTTATTCTTTTGAAATCCTTCACCGGGCTTGTACTCTAGCATTCTATGTATTGTTTTGGCATGCCGCCTTGTTGTCTCTGATAGTCTTTTCGCAGCTCTTCCTGTAGGTGCACATAACATCACTTTCGCTCCTAAGTGTTCAAAAGCTTTTATAATAGCAAGTGTCGTAGTTGTTTTTCCAGTTCCGGGCCCCCCTGTTAAAATCATCATTTTCGATCGGATGGCTGTATGAATTGCCTGAAGCTGTATCTCGTGGTATTGAATTCTTCGATTTTCCTCCTTCACTATTTTTTCCACATCCGAATCTTTATACTTCGAAGGATTTACCATTATTTCCGAAACCTTTTGAGCTACTTTCACTTCGCTATGATAAAACACCGGTAAATAAATAGCGTTTTCTTTATCAGCAATAATATTTCCATTTTCAATCATTTTTTTTATGCTATCCCGAACGATCTCTTCACCAGCATCCAGTATAGACATCGCGGCTTTTATCAACTGATCCTCTCTTGCATAGCAATGCCCTTCACCTGACAGCTCAGAAAGTACATATTTAAGTCCAGATTGAATTCTTACTGGCGAGTCATTTTCAAATCCCATATGCTTAGCAATTTGGTCTGCCGTTTTAAAACCGATTCCCCATATATCATCTGCTAATCGATACGGATTTTCCCGCACGATAGAAACACTGTCTTTTCCATAAGCTTTGTATATTTTCACCGCATAGGCTGTCGATACGCCATGAGACTGAAGGAACAGCATCACATTCTTAATATCCTTTTGTGATTCCCATGCTTCTTTGATCATTATAGCCCGTTTGGAACCAATTCCTTCAACCTCTACCAGCCGCTCAGGCTGATGATCTAACACATGGATGGTTTCATCTCCAAAGTGCGCTACGATTCTTTTTGCATTCACCGGCCCTACTCCATGGATCAATCCGCTTCCTAAATACTTTTCAATCCCCTTACGGGTAGCAGGAATTTTTTCTTTAAATTCAGTGGTCTGGAACTGTTTTCCATATTTCGTATCTACTTTCCAACTTCCTTTTATTTCCAAAACTGACCCCACATTGATATGTCCCATTATACCTACTACAGTCACTAGATCCTTCAACCCTTTAGCTTTTGCTTTAAGAACAACATAGCCATTCTTTTCGTTCAGAAAGGTAATTCGTTCTACTAAGACATTAAGAGTTTCCATCGCTTGTTCCTTTCTTTTTTGATGCATTATTTTACTTTTCGCTTATTTTACCGGATATGTTTCATACAGGTCATTTCGTCTGTCTTTAAGCTGAGTAACGGTACCAGTTTTTCTATTGCGTCTTAATATTTCCAAGTCTACATCCCCAACAACAATGGTTTCAATATTTGGCGTACACTCGCCTACAATGCCGTCACGAGCAAAGGAAAAATCCGAAGGTGCAAAAATTCCAGATTGTGCATACTGCATATCCGCTTTCTCCACATGTGTCAAATTTCCAACCGTTCCTGCTATAACCGTATATACCTGATTTTCTACCGCTCTGGCCTGAGAGCAATAACGAACTCGTAAATATCCTTGGCGATCATCTGTACAAAAGGGGACAAATACAATATTTGCTCCTTTTTCCATCACCATTCGAGACAGCTCCGGAAATTGAATATCATAACAAATTAAAATGGCTATTTTTCCTCTATCTGTATCAAAGACATTGACCTCGTTGCCCGGCTGTAGTCCCCACCACTTTTTTTCCTCTGGAGTGATGTGTATTTTATATTGTTTATCAATCTTTCCATTCCGGTGAAACAAGTATGAAACATTGTATATAGAACCTTCTTCTTCTACAAAATGGGATCCACCAACAATATTCACATTGTTTTTTACCGCCAGCTCAGAAAATAACAGAATATATCTTTCCGTATATTCTGTTAACCTGCGAACCTGTTTGCTAGGAATTCGCTCATTTAAGAAAGAAAGCAATTGCACCGTAAAGGATTCTGGAAATACAACAAAATCACTTTCATATATCGCACTAGTTTCAACATAATATTCACATTGCCTAGCAAATTCTTCAAAAGAATCAACCCTTTTCAGGCTATATTGAACAGCGCATATCCTGACAGGAAAAGCTCTGATAAAGTGCCTTTTTGATTTCGGAAGATAGTCTACATTGCTCCATTCTAACAGAACAGCATGATGTAAAGACGCTTGATCATCCTCTAGGTATTCAGAAATAATTCTTTTCACGACAAACTCATTCATTATATGAAACGTTAACACAGGATCATATATTTCTCGCTTAACGACTTGCTGAACATACTCTCTTGGCTTCATGGTTTTGGCGTATTTATGATAATAAGGTATTCGTCCACCAATAATCATTCCTTTTAAGTTCAGTTCTTCCACTAATTCTTTTCTTGCTTCATAAAGTCTTGTACCGATTTTAAGTCGCCTATATTCCGGATGTACCATCATTGCAATACCATATAGATGGAGCCCATCCGGGTCGTGATTGGTTATATATCCAAAATCACATATTTCATCAAAGTTATGTGTATCCTCATACTGCTCAAAATCTATTATCAAGCTAGAGGAGGCTCCAATAATTTTCCCATCATACTCAACGCAATGCTGACCTTCCTGAAAAACGGCTATCTGACTTTCTAGGTGATCCTTTTCCCATGGATCCATTTTAGGAAAGCAAATTTGGGACAATTCAACTACCGCAAGAATATCTTCCTGTCGGACATTTCTTACAATAAGATTTTTTTCCATCTGTTGTAAGTTTATCTGTTCCAACGAAACCACTCCTTCTTTAGCATTAGCAACTATAGTATAACATTGATCCCTTATGTTACAAAGGGGTTGTATGCTTGTGACTAGAAAAAATAACCAGTCTGTGAGTAGCTCTGGCTATCGGTGTACACGTCACCAATGTCAAAATCCTTTCTCTATTACTCCCCATCATAATCCATAGTTCTGACGGTTCAACAAAAGTAATTGATTCCACCTCATACACATGTCTATATTGTTCATCTTCAAAGGTAATTTCATCTCCTACTTTCAACTCATCTAGCCGGTTAAAATGACTTCCAAATTGATACATACGATGACCCGTAATCACTGTATTACCTGAATCCCCCGGCAAATCACTACTAATCATTCGTGCAAGACTCTTATTTAGGTTAGCCGGACTGGCATTTTCAACAACCTGCATCTCTAAAGCTATCACAGGAATCTTTAACGTCCCAATATTTTCACCGTATGTATAGGGTGATTCTTTTTGCAAATCATCTAATTTTGATTCATAAGGTTCTTTCTTTTCTATTGGCTCAATCATCTCTTTTTCTTGTTTTTCTACAGTCTCTTCCAATTCTTCAAAAAAAACTTCTTCTCTCTGCAACCAGTATCTATTTGCAATTACCAACATTATCCCTAAGAAAACAATTGCTACCACCATTACTTTCTTGCCTTTCATTATTTCCCCTTCTTTCATCTGGCATTCATTATCAATTAAATTGTATTTCTTTAACTATTTTTAGCTCTTGCGGTAATTGAAATATCTCTTGCGAAAAAGGCCCTTCCTGGATTTCTGTATAAATACGGCGGTGAACCCTGCCATCAGCCATATGCATCTCTTCTTTTAATGGCAATCCCAACTCTTTAGAAATCCAAACACGGTATACTTCTTCATTCCCGCCATGAGTTGATTTGTTTTCCAGCCGATACACTGGTTGATTCTGATAAACAAGCTCTTCAACTGAAGATACTTTTTCTATAAACGTCTGATCAAATCGATTCTCTGCTACAGCATATCTAGTTTCATCCAGGTCCTGTGGTAATAATTCCACATCTGTATAGTAATAGACAATTCCTTCATTTGCTTTGGGATCTATTTGATAAAAAGCTCCGTCTGTCTGTCTCGTCAACAAAACCATTGTTTCTCCGTTTATTGAATTTGTCATCTCGACTCGCCGATGGTAGCCTTGATGCCAAACTTGCATAATACCTATATGATTATTAGAAAACTTATACGGTGTTTTATAGTAATAACCCTCTAAATCCCGAGACTTTTGCAATACTTGTTGCCAGCTATCAGCCGAACTGTTTGTCACATTAAAAGTGATTAAGACGAATGCTGTTAAAATACTGATGATGAAGAAACGTTTCCTTGTCATCATATCCCTTCTTTCTTTTTTCAGAATCGCTGCTTTAAAAATAATTTTTAGTAATACTATCCTTCGGTTAAATACCCTTAAATCAATCTTTCCTCACAAAATAATAAATGAAAAAGAGTGTGGTAAACCACACTCTTTTTCGTTTCTATTGATTCATATTATTTAATGATGAAAGGATTCCTCATCACTTGTTACATCAATTAAATCAGAAAGAATTTCCTGTAACTGCGACTCTGTTAAATTTAGTTTTTCCATTGCATTAGCAGAAAAAGAATATTGCAATCCGTCTGCCCCCATATGAACTCCCAGCATCATCACCGTTGCATCCGCCACATGAGTAATAGCTACTAGCTTTTCATTAATGTTGGCTTGCTCCGGTTCATGATGATAGGCTATAGCCTCTACCAACGCATCAGGAAGATTCCATTTTTCTGCAATCTTAGCTCCTATCTGGCCATGATGAAATCCAAGAACACTTTCTTCTGCTTGCATAAAAGAAATTTGATCTCTTTCCACCGCTTCTTGTACCGCTGACATTTCACTTGTTAAATAATGGTTTAGTATTACTTTTCCAACATCTCTTAAAAGTCCAGCTACATAAGCTTCGTCAGGTCTCGGATAGCGTGTTTTTTTTGCAATTAATCGGGCTGCAATAGCACATGTTTGAGATTGGCTCCATAGAGCTTCTTTTTCCATTGCATACCCAGGAAGCTCTCGAGCCATCATTTTACTTACCGTCGCTGCAAGTGCAATGCTTTTAATAGCCTGAAAGCCCAGCACAACGGTTGCCTGTGATATCGTGCTGATTTTTCTAGAGTATCCATAATGCGTTGAATTAGCGAAACGTAGCACCCTAGCTGTAAGGCTCTGATCTTTCGTAATTTCCTTCTCAATATCTTGTACGGTCGAATCTGGATCTTCTGTTAACCTAATAATATTACTGACAGTCATTGGAAAAGCGGGAATATCTTGAACACGATCAATTACTTCCTGAATGGAAATTTTTTTCATCGAATCGCTTCCTTTCCATATTATTCTATACCCAATCTAAACCCTACACTTATGTAGTTAGGTTGAATCGTTTATCCAGCATCTCACACCAGGTTACTAATGACCTTATTACTATAATTCTACGATTTTGTATGGATTTCCGCTCCACTCAAGAAATTTAATTAAGTCAGCATATTTAATGGATAAGGTAGCTCGATTGTCGTTGGGATGGAAAGTAATCAGTTCATGAACTTCTGTAACTTTATCTAATAATACTAGCGTTTCATTATTCGTATCGTTCACTAAACCAAAAGGACTAACAGAACCCGGGACTACTCCCAGATATTTTTTCAATCTTTCAGGAGAACCAAAACTCAAATTTCCGTAACCTAGTTTTTTGCCTGTTGCTTTAATTTTTAAGGGTTTTTCGTTTTCTGTAATCATTAGAAAATGTCGATCCCCTTTATAGTTACGAAGAAACAAGTTTTTACAATGTAACCCTTCGATTCCATCTGCATATTTTTTTGCATCTTCCACCGTGTTCGCCGGAGGATGTTCATGGTACGTATAGACGATATTCAATTCATTTAAGACATCTAACACTTTTTTTACTTCCGGATTGTTCTTTGGCATCTAGTATCTTTCCTTTCTGTCTGCATAAATTATATGTTACTGATTTAGCTGCATGACAGCTGCATGGTTCCCTCGGTCGTTACCCATTCTGCGATGAGAAAAAAACTTATCTGCCTCGCAGAAAGTGCAGCGATTCGACTTCCAAATATTATCTTCAGGAATGTTTTCCAGCCTTAAAAAGTTTTCGTGTACTGATTCCAATGATAAACGCCATTGTTCTGCATTTGCTTTTGATATTTTTGTAACATATTTTGGAAAAATTTTCACATGTTTATACACATCGTGCCTAATAAGAAAACAACATTTACCTATTGATGGTCCAATTCCTACCTGAATATTTTCCGGCCGACAATGGTAAACTTCCTTCATCGCCTGAACCATTTTGGAAGCCATACCTGAAAAGGCTCCTCGCCACCCTGCATGAGCAACACCAATTACCCTTTGCATTGGATCTACATAAAAAAGAGGGGTGCAGTCTGCATGAAATGTCATTAGTGGAATACCCGGAACATTGGTAATTAAACCATCTATCCCAACGTAGGTTTTAGGTTTGGTCATTCCACTACCTGTATCTTGCTCGGAAACAACCCGAATATTTGTTTCATGGGTTTGATCCGACAGTACCAGGTTATCTTTTTGAATTCCCAGGGCTTTCGTAAACCTACGAAAGTTTTCATTAACCAGTTTTTCATCGTCTTTTGAAGCAAATCCAAGATTCATGCTTTTGTAACAACCTTCACTAACCCCTCCTTTTCGACTGCTAAATCCATGAGTTATATTATATTGCTGATTCCAGCCTTCAAAGGCTCCATATTCTACCTGCTGTTGTTGATACCAAGAAAATTTATCTTTTTTAATAGTCATCCTATTTTCCTTCCTGTCCGTCTTTTCTTATTTCTTCTTACTTATATTTTAACACATATTTTTCAAAAACAAAGCCATCCAGTACAAAGGACCTAGATGGCCGTTCATTAGAATCTTTATCTTTTTACTTCTTCAGGTAAAAACTTATTTGTGAAGGCTTTTTCAGCCGTCAACGAATCATTCAAAAGTCCCTGGTCATACATCCAGACAGCATAGTTTTTCCATATTTCTTCTTTCATTTCTCCCCACCTTGATGCGTCAGCCTGGTATTCCTTTGATAAGAACAGTTGGCTGGCTACTACCATTTCCTCATCCAATTCAGGCACATTTTTTAGTAGATGTTGTGCTGCTTTTTCAGGATTTTCAATCGCATATTCATATCCTCGAGAAGTTGCTCGTAAAAATCGATGTATTAAATCCGGATCTTTTTCAATTAAAGCTTCATTTGTAATAATAAGGGGTGTATAGAAATTAAGTGCTTCCTCATATTGTTGCAAAGGAATAAAATTTATTTTATAGTCCCTTAATTCAGCAGCAACACCGTCCCACCCATAGTAAATCCAACTAAAATCAACATGATTTTCTACACCATCAAAAAAATCTGACGTTCCAATATTTACAAACCCTACTTTTTCAACGTCAGCATCGTCTTTTTCCATCAATGCTCTTATCGTTGACTTCTCAACCGGCGAACCCCATCCACCATAATCTTTCCCTTCAAAATCTCTGGGTCTTTCGATCCCTTTGCCGACAGGCGAAGCAAACCCGGACGTATTGTTCTGAATAATCGCGGCTATGGCTTTAATGGGCAAAGGCTCCTCCGCTGTTCTTGCATAAGTTACTTCTTCCTGGTAACTAATTCCAAATTCCCCTTGTCCAGCGCCAATAAGATCCGCACTCCCACCCTGGCTTGGTTGAATCAAATCTACCTGAATTTCTTCCTCTTCAAAATAACCTTGCTCTATGGCCACATATAAACCTGTATGATTCGTGTTGGGTACCCAATCCAGGACTACCGTCACTTTTTCTAATGCACTACCCTGTTCATCTTTTTCCTTCTCTGCTTGACTGCATCCGGTGATAAAAATAAACAATGCCATCACAAAGCTAATCCATCTTATCCCTTTACTTGCTTTCTTCATTGACAAACCTCCTCATTTTCAAATGATTATAAGTTGCTTTTTTAGCTAATACAAAAAAATCTGCTTCCTTTTTGGATTGCAGATTTTCACATCACATTTTTCTACTATCCCTCCGCTGGCATTATCCAGATCAGGTTTTGGGTCGGAACAAACAACTCCCTCTCAGCCAGACACGCCAGCTCCCCTTATATTTTTCAGATGTCTTTTATCATTATAATGTTTTCCTTTTTTTCTGTCAATTCATACGCCTCACCCTTTTTTATTAACCATTCAAACTTCTGCTTGATTAATTGGTGAAAATCGTTTATGATTTTGATAGATTCTCATCTAAACTGGGTATCAATTACATAGAAGCCAATAGAGCTTTGGCACCACAACAGCCAAAGCTTTTACTATATGCAAGCTAAGAATCAGCACACAGGAGGTGTTATAAATGGATACATTGGTATATTCTCTTATCAGAGTAACGCTAATGATTTTGATTTTCCGCACAGTCATCCGGCTGATGGGTGGTGGTTTTTCTACCCGTTCAATAAGACGAAAACAGCGACAGCCAATTGCTCCTGCAAATGTAGAAGCAACCGAATCAGAGAACCAAAAACCCGAACCAGCAATAATGGTAACAGACGAGATCACTAATGAGCCTATTGATGAATCTAAGGCATATATCCTTTTGGATGATGATGGTAACCGACGTTACTTTGCAAACTGGGATTCTCGACAACTTTATATTCAATCTAAATGAGACTACCCTATCATTTACTTTTAAAAAGACCTTCCCATTTAATGCGAAAGGTCTTTTTTAGGTCATTATCCAGGATGATTTTGTAAATGAACATCCATTTGAGGATAAGGAATGCTTATTCCATCTTCATCAAAGGCTTCCTTTACTCTTTCCATCATGTCAAAATAGATAGTCCAATAATCCTCTGCCTGACACCAAACACGAAAATAAAAAACAACTGCACTGTCCCCATGCTCCCCTAAAACAATCATCGGCGCCGGATCTTTCATCACAAGCGGGTGTTCATCGGCAATTCTTTGAAGAATCTGTTTTACCTGTCGAATATCCGCTCCATATCCAACACCAAACTTAAAATCCACTCTTCTGGTTGTATAGGCTGAATAATTAACAGCGCTACTGTTAGAGAGATTGGCATTCGGAACAATTATTTTGCGATTATCAGGTGTATTAAGGACTGTGTAAAATACTTGAATATCCTTTACTGTTCCCGCATGCCCTGCTGCCTCAATATAATCCCCTACCTTGAAAGGCTTTAAGATAAGAATTAATACTCCCCCTGCAAAATTCGCCAGACTTCCCTGAAGTGCCAAACCGATAGCAAAACTCATCGCACCTAATACAGCAACAAAAGAAGTCATCTCTGCACCAAGCATAGATGCAATACTGATAATAAGCATTACCTGAAGCAGTATACGCACCAACGGCACTAAAAAGGATTTTAGCGACTGATCCATCTTTGACTTATCCATTTGTTCTGCAATCAAAGTCGAAATTTTTTTAACGACGGTTAATCCTACAACCAGAAAAAAAATTGCTAAAAGCACTTTTCCTGCGTACGCATAAACCATTTCCGTCACAACACCCACTCAATCACTCCCTATTCTATTGTTAATCTTGGCTTAGCTGTTGCCACATCACTTTTTTACCCTAAAGTAAATTTGATAAACGAATTAAGATCGAATCATCCTCATGGCATTAAAGATGGCAAGCAACGCAACCCCTACATCAGCAAAGATAGCTTGCCATATTGAAGCCATTCCAAAAACTCCTAGTGCCATAACCATCCCCTTTACACCCAGCGCTGCAATGATGTTTTGCCAAACAATCCGATGGGTTTTTTGGGCAATTTTATAAGCAGTCACAATGCTTGAAGGTTTGTCTGTCATAATCACGACATCCGAAGCTTCAATAGCGGCATCAGATCCTAAGCCACCCATCGATATGCCTATGTCTGCTCTAGCTAATACCGGAGCGTCATTAATTCCATCTCCCACCACCATTGTTTTCCCCTTCGACGTTTTTTCTTCCATTATTTTTTCTGTTATTGTCACCTTGTCTTCCGGCATCAAATTTGCGTAGTATTCATCAATTTGTAGCTCTTTTGCAATTTGCCCAGCAATAGCTTCCCGATCTCCTGTGAGCATAACAATTCTATTAATTCCAATTTCTCGAATACGTCGAATAGCCTCAGCCGCATCTTCTTTTATTTGATCTTTAATTACCACGTACCCTGCATACTTCTTACCTATAGATATGTGCACAACCGTCCCTGGTTTTGTGTATTCCAGAGGCCGAATCTTTTCTTTTTCCAGAAATTCTTTTTTTCCTACTAACACTTCCTGACCCGTTATGATGCTGCGTATCCCCTCTCCTGGAATTTCATATTGTTCTTCAATCAATTTTTCATCAATGACACGGCGATTAGCGTTT
The DNA here is from genome assembly GCF_900107405.1 of Tindallia californiensis. Classification (NCBI taxonomy): domain Bacteria; kingdom Bacillati; phylum Bacillota; class Clostridia; order Peptostreptococcales; family Tindalliaceae; genus Tindallia; species Tindallia californiensis. Next base: position 277,488 of record NZ_FNPV01000002.1, read on the forward strand.
CGAATACATTCTGCAATGGGATGGTTGGAATAGTATTCTGCCATTGCCATTGTTTCCAGAATTTCCTCCTGTGCAAAAGGTTCCACCGCAACGATTTCTTCAACCTTAAAAACACCTTGTGTCAATGTTCCTGTTTTATCAAAAATAATGGTATCCACTTCTTTTAATACTTCTAAATAGTTACCACCCTTTACTAAAATACCTTTTTTTGAAGCTCCTCCTATACCACCAAAAAAACCTAGTGGAATGGAAATAACTAACGCACAAGGGCAAGAAATAACCAGAAATATCAGTGCCCGATAAATCCATTCGTCAATATTTGCCGACAGAAGGATCGGTGGTATTACCGCAATTCCTATTGCGATACCCACAACTATAGGTGTGTAAAACCGAGCAAATTTAGTAATAAATCTTTCCGTTTTCGCTTTTTGAGAACTTGAATGTTGTACTAACTCTAAAATTTTAGATACGGCCGACTCTCTATAGGTTTTATCCACTTCTACCGTTAGAAGTCCTGATTGGTTTATAAATCCACTCAACACCTGGCTATCATTCTTTACATCTCTTGGCATCGACTCTCCTGTTAAGGCTGAGGTATCCACAGAACTTATGCCTGAAACAACCTTTCCATCTAAGGGTACTTTCTCACCAGGTCTGACTAAAATATGCTGACCAGGTTCAACTTCAGATGGCATCACTTTCTTTTCTCCATCAGCTGTCACTAACCAGGCATAATCAGGTCTTATATCCATTAAGGATGCAATTGATCTTCTAGACTGATTAACAGCCCTGCCTTGGAAATACTCACCAATTTGATAAAAAAGCATAACGGCAACACCCTCCGGATATTCGCCGATCATAAAAGCTCCCAAGGTTGCAATGCTCATAAGAAAGTTTTCATCAAACACTTTTCCTTTTAGTATATTAAAAAAAGCTTTTTTTAATACCGCTTTTCCCGCTATCAAATAGGCTGTCGAATACAGCAGGAAGGATATCCCGTCAGAAGTCTTAAAAATCCATGGTAACACAAACAAAATACTGCTGATCATGATAATGCTTACAGCCATTTTTTCATTATGATGATCATGATCATGAAATGATTCTGGCTGATCTATTTCTTGCTCTGTTGTCACTTCCATCACTTGAACATCGTTTTCTATATTGGTGGCAATTCTTTTAATCTCTTTATTCAAAACATTATTATCAATCGTTGATCCTAGCTGTACCTTTAATCTTTGTGTGACAAAATCCAGTTGAGCTGATGAAATAAATGCTAAATCATTAACCTCTTTTTCTATTTTATTTGCACAATCAGCACACGCCAAATGTTTTAGTTGATATTGTCTGGATTTAAGGTTTTTCATCTTTCCACCTCGCTTTTATTTTTCATTAATATGTTCTAATCCTTGGTTAAAAACACGTTGAATGTGGTCATCATCCAGCGAATAATATATAATTTTACCATCACGCCTGCTTTTAACTACACGGGCCTGTCTCAGCATTTTCAGCTGATGAGATATCGCCGACTGGCTGGTGTTTAGCAAGTAAGAAATATCGCATACGCACATTTCCTGAAGCGATAGTGCATACAAAATTTTTACTCTGGTAGGATCCGAAAACACCTTGAAAAAATAAGCCAACTCTGTTGCTTGTTCATTAGAAATCATTTTTCCTTCTGTTTCTTTTATTTGATCATGGTGAATCACAGTGACTTCACAATAGTCTTTGGTCATCATAAAACCCTCCTTTGTATGAATAACTGCTCATGTGTTCATGTAATATGATAAAAGAAAACCTCGTTTATGTCAAGGCATATTCGAGGTTTTTATTCGTTTTCTGATGGTTTTCTATTCTTCAACACTTACCTTAAGCATTTTATCGCCTGCTCTAATTTCATCTACTACCTCTATACCTTCTGTCACTTTTCCAAATACAGTGTGATTCCCATCCAAGTGAGGTTGTGGGCTGTGACAAATAAAAAATTGACTGCCACCAGTATCTCTGCCTGCATGAGCCATCGAAAGACTTCCCCGCTCATGTTTATGCGGATTGTTTTTCAGTTCACATTTAATGGTGTAGCCCGGTCCACCAGTCCCTGTCCCTTGCGGACATCCACCTTGTATCACAAAATCATCAATCACACGGTGAAAACTAAGGCCATCATAAAAACCTTCTTTAATCAGTTTAAGAAAATTAGACACTGTTCCCGGTGCTTCTTTTTCAAATAGTTCAATATGAATCTGTCCTTTTTCCGTTTCCATTTTAACATGTTTCACTACGGCCACACTCCTTTAGATTAAAATCAACCCTATTGTTCTTGTCCTTTTGATGGTTCTTGATCGTTTTTCATTTTTTTCACTTGATTCCTTCCCGCTTTTTTTGCTTCATAAAGTGCATTATCAGCCTTTTCCACTAATTTTTCAGCCTCTACTTTATCGGAAGGAATCATTGTCGAAACACCGACACTAATCGTAACCACCTCACTGATAGGAGAATCTATATGCTCAATTTCCATAGCTTCAATCGCTTTGCGAAAACTTTCAGCAATGGTAAAAGCACCATCTTCTCCCGTCATCGGCATGATTCCTACAAACTCTTCTCCACCATAACGAGCAACCAGATCACCTGGTCTTTTAAGCGTTTTTCGCAAGCAGTCGGCTACTTTTCTGAGACACTCGTCTCCTTCCAGATGCCCATAGTGATCATTATATCGTTTAAAGTAATCAATGTCAGCCATTAAAACTGAAATTGGTTTCCCATCACGAAAAGATCTTTTCCATTCTGTTGATAAAACTTCATCAAAACGCCTTCTGTTGGGTATGCCTGTTAATCCGTCGATAAGGCTGGCATCTTTCAGTAAGTCTCTATATTGTTTGAGCTCCAGATGATTTCTGACACGAGCTTTTACAATAGAGGCATGATAGGGTTTGGTGATATAGTCTATGGCACCAAGTTCCAACCCTTTTGCTTCGTCTTCCTGTTGAGACATCGCCGTAACAAAAATAACAGGGATATCCTTGGTCGCCTCTGACGCTTTTAGTATCTCGCATATTTTATAACCATCAATTTCCGGCATCATTACATCCAGCAAAATTAAGTCTGGAGGATCGTCAGAATTGGCAATACTTAGGGCTGTTTTACCATTCGTTGCCACTTTTACAGTCCATTCATTTTTCAGCAATTGCCCTAGCATTTGTATATTGACAGGGCTATCATCGACAACTAATATCGTCTGGTCTTTTTTCATGGTATCCATTTGCTTCGTCCTTTCTATATTGGCATCACAAAGTGTCCGTCAATGGTACATCCACGACCACAACTCTCAAATAATTTGCTGATTTTTCACGTCATAGCCATATTCCACTAATTCGCCTTTTACATTAGCCATCATCAAGTTTAATCGACGCACCTTAGATTCACCTATTTGAGAAACATCTATTTCATAGTGATCCTTAACTAGAGTAACTTTTATCATAATCCCATTTGCTTTATTTGCTTTATAATCCATTGATTCACCATCATCATCATAGTAATAATACGTTGCTGTATCTTCCACAAACGCAAGCACCGTTAATGCTGAAAAATCCATACTATCAACATTTCGAGCAGGCTCCGCCAGTATGATCATTTTATTTTTTCTTACAAAAAGGGATGTTTCATCCATTTCTAAATGCATATAATGATGACCTTTTGATACCACTTGAAATTCATCTTGATGATTAGTCACCGTTTTCCATAAAAGCATTTCTTCAGGTACCCATACATATCGTCCTTTTGCATTTTCTTCGTAGACAGGTGCTATCATAACTGATTCTCCAACCAGTAATTGATCTTCTATTTCTTTCGAGTGATCATCTTCGTATTCAAAAGACAAAAGCTTAAAGTAAAGGTCTTGATTAAGAGTAGCCTTCATATACTCTGAGTAAATATATGGTATTAACGAGTATCTTAGCTCTAAAACCTTTCTCATCGTATCTGTTGTTTTCTCATCAAATGCATAAGGCTCTTGACTTCTTGTGTATTTTGCAGAGTGGTTTCGGTACAAAGGTGTTAATATGCTGGCCTGACTCCAACGAATCAGTAAAGAAGCATTTGTATCCCCTCCAAAACCACCTATATCAGCTCCAACATACATAAACCCACCCATGTTTAATGCTGGCATCATTTTTAGCATCAATAAAATATGTTCCCACCAGGAATGATTATCCCCTGTCCATAATCCAGCGTACCGCCCCATACCAGTATAAGAAGACCTGGAGAAAAGAAGGTGCCTTTTGTTCGGGGCCAATTCTCTTAATCCTTCAGCTGCAGCCCTTGTCATATTGTATCCATACAAATTGTGAATCTGATGATGAGAAATCATCTGACCATCCATTTTTTGAAACATATTCTTATAGTCTTTCTCGTCACCAGTCAAAGCTTCATAACATCTGTTCAACTCAAAATATTCCTGCAGATCCAAGTTTTTCCCTTCTAAGGATTTCACTTTTTCCGTAAATGCTTTCATTTTTTCTTCTGTGTAGAAAATAGCCGGTTCGTTCATATCATTCCAAAAACCTTCAATCCCAAAATCCGTCAGTATCTCATACTTATTTCCAAACCATTTGCGTACTTCAGGTAATTGAAAATCCGGAAAATGAACCCACCCAGGCCATACGGCAGCTAAAAAAGCTTCGTCTTTTTCATCTTTACAAAAATAGTGATTAGCAACTCCTTCTTCATAAACCTGGTAATTTTTTTCCACTTTGACACCGGCATCAATAATTGGGATTAGCCTAAATCCATCGGTTTTCATTTCGTCAACAAATTTTCCAAAATCCGGAAAACGCGTTTCGTCTACTGTAAAGTTTTTATAGTCTTCCATATAATCAATATCTAAATAAATCGCATCACAAGGAAGGCCTTTTTTTCTCATGGTATCAGCTACTTCTCGAACGATGTCCGCCGTCTCATAACTCCACCTGGACTGTTGATTTCCAAATGCCCATTTAGGCGGCACATACCCTTCACCCTGAAGCCTTCTAAATAATTTGATAGTACTTTTTAAGCTGTCATGCTTAAAATGATATAAATCAAAATCCATTCCTTCTATCTTAATCTCAATTTCATCCGGGTGGTGATATCCAATGTCATAGATCACTTTTCCAGGAAAATCGATGTAAAAACCATGATGTTCGTCACCAGTTATAAATAAGTAGTTATGAGCCCCATACAAAGAGGACTTATCAGGCGTATGTATCGGATCATCTGTAGCATAAGATTCAATCCAGCGTCCTCTCTTATTGACACTGCCAACAGACTCTCCCAAACCAAGAACCTTGTCTGTTTTTTTTAGCCTTCCCTTCAAGGTAACGCTTTTCTCTTCATGGCTTTCAATAAAAAAAGGAATTTCGAGAGGCTCTGGCTGTAGTTCCATTGTTTCTTCAGAGTAAGAAAGACTATCTGTTCTTACTGGGTTTCCAAACCTAAATAGCTTTACCTGTGAGTTCAAGGAGTAAGTTTTCATTTTTTCATCCTTTCATCTATTAGTCTGTTATTGATTAACGCCAGCTTCACCTATAAAGTTTCCGCTATGATTCTACATGGTTCTTCTTTTTATGGAGTATTAAATCTTTTTTATCGTAACTGTTACTTACCCAATCTTGACCACTTATATCGCTGTCTCCCTTGTCTTTCCTGTCATCTCCTGATATTTCTTCGGATTCCGTTCGATTCCTCCCCTTTCTTTTGCCAATATACAGATATTTATCGGACCTTTTCAGTAAATCACCTGTATTGTCTCCAGACTTCCCAAAAGCGAGGCCTATCGTCACTGTAATATGGATCACTTCTCCTTGAACACAAAATGCTGTTTCTGCTATTTGTTCCCGAATTCTTTCACAAGCTTTCCAGGCTTCCTTTTGAGATATATCGGTGAAAATAATCAAAAATTCTTCACCTCCGAAACGTCCACAAAAGTCGTTACTCCGAACAGATTTTTGAAGTATTGTTGCTAGTTCTCGCAGCACTACATCACCAGCAAGATGTCCGTAAGTATCATTAATCATTTTAAAGTGGTCTAGGTCTAAAAGTGCCACCGATATGTACCGATGCTTATCTCTATCTTTTTTTACTATTTGATCCGCGATCATGGTTATTGTTTTTTTATTGTAGATGCCTGTCAGCCCGTCACGAGTCCCTTGTATCTCCATGTCATCCACTTGTCTGCTAAAGAAACCAAAGAAATAAAAGGAAGACACTAAGGCAACCAAGGCGCCTAAAGAGGTGATTGCTATGGACTCCATAAACTTCTGATCATTAATTTTCCGTTGTTCTTCATAATCTTCATGCAAAAGCCCTGTTAACTGATTAGAAAAGTTGATCGCTACACTCATTGCATTAATAGCTGTATGATACATTCTCCTCATTTTATATCCATCATCATCGCTCTGGCTAGTCAATGTAATGGTATTAAGCTTTGTCGCTTCATAACTTTTATTAATTACATTGAGCCAATGATACTCCTCTTCCGTTAGAGAAAAAGAGAAAAGTTCTCTTAATAATCCTGTTATTTCTCTGTCATTTTGTTCAATAAAATACAAGCTGTTACGATCATTTCTCTCAAAAAAGTTCGCCAAGTGATACTGCTGAGAAGTAATCTTTGTTTTTAAGTCGCTGGTTAACAAAATCATGTTCAAATTCTTTTCCGATAAGCTTTGATGTGTCTTTTGCAAGTCCATGGCATAGTAAATAGAACTAACAAAAGCTAGAAAAATAAATATAATTACTACTATATATCCTGATTTTATTAGCCTGGTTCTGTTCTTTTTCATTTTCACACACGCCCATCTTATTAATATCGGGTTTTCATCGTGTTTTTCTTATCGTTAGTTATTCGACAGTAAATTTCAAATTCCTTTTTTTATGTTATTATTAGTATCTCTTTGATGTATGTTTTTTTCTTTTTTGATATAATACAGTGAATATATTTATCGCCTTAACCATGCTTTTTATTCTATAGGAGGTTCTTTATGTCCGTTTATATTTTTGGTCATCAAAATCCAGATTCAGATTCCATCGTTTCAACGATAGCCCTCGCCTTTTTAAGACAGCAACAAGGAATGTCAGTGATTCCAAGTTGCTTAGGTTCTTTAAATAAAGAGTCAGAGTTTATCCTTGATTTTTTTAACCTTGACGCACCTCACGTTATTGATAATGTAAAAATTCAAGTAAATGATATTCGTTTTGATTTCACAAAAGGGATTACACCCGAATGTTCTATTCTGACAGCCTACCAGACAATGGTACAAAACCATTTTGAAACATTAGCCGTTCTATCCGAAGATGGTCAATTGCAAGGCATCATTAGCATGAAAGATATCGCTATGGGACTTATTAAGGGAGATTTTTATCGCTTGAAAACTTCTTTGCGAAATTTAGCAACTACCTTAGGAGGCTGTCTTCTAACAGAGGAATGTCAGCACATCGATGGCACCATCTCCGTTATTGCTTTCTACTACAAAACCATCTACGGAACCTTGGGACCAGAAAGCATTATTATTGTAGGCGATCGTTATGATATTATTGAGCACGCCATCGAATCCAAGGTGCAACTTATTATCTTAACAGGATCTAATACGCTTCCTGAAGAACTATTGCACTTAGCCTCTACCAGCGGAGTTTCTATATTATCCGTACCCCAAAATACTTTTTATATCGCTAAAATGATTGACCAATGTAATTATGTCTCTACTATCATGAGAAGAAAAAATATTATGAAATTCACTAATACTCAATACCTGGAAGATTTAAAGGATGAACTTTCTACGACTCACTATAGAAACTACCCGGTTGTTGATGAAGATAATCGATTTCTTGGTTTTATCAATAGAAAACATTTAATGAACCCTGAACGCAAACAGGTTATTATGGTAGATCATAATGAATCCAACCAAAGCGCTGAAGGAATAGAGGAAGCTCACATCTTAGAAATTATTGACCATCACAAAATCGGAGATATTTCTACTACTATTCCCATTAACTTTCGAAACAAACCAGTGGGCAGCACCTGTACGATTATTACAGAAATGTTCCAGGAAGCAGCTATGCCTATTCCTGATAATATTGCCGGAGCATTAATAGCCGGAATTATTTCGGATACTTTATATTTCAAATCCCCTACTACCACCCAAGAAGATCACATGGCTATTGAATCCCTCAACCATCACTTGAATTTGGATTTGGAGTCTTTTGCTATGAAAATGTTTCGGGCAGGAACTTCTCTTGAAGGACAAAGCACTGAAGAGGTTTTTTATGAGGATTTCAAATCTTTTTATTTAGAAGGAAAGAAAATTGGCATCAGCCAAATCTTCACACTCGATCTGGGCGAAATCGTCAATCGACGAACTCACTTGCAAGAACTCATGCAACAAGTTCAATCAGAAGGTTCTTACAGCATGATTCTCCTTCTTGTTACTGATATTATGAGAGAAGGTTCTTACGTGTATTACGTTCCAAAAAATAGCCGGCTTCTATCATCCGCTTTTTCTGTATCTGTCGAGCAAGGGACTTTTATCCCCGGTATTATTTCCAGAAAAAAACAGGTGATTCCTAAGCTTACGGAAGCATTACTGTCTCAACAATAAAAAGCTGGCTCTACGTAGCCAGCTTTTCTTTACTCTATTTCACTTATTCCATTAAGTAATGTTTCCTGTAATTTTTTATCTTCATCACCATGAAGTTCAGACATAACAGCATAAAGCGATTTTACGGCTTCTGCAGGAAGTGCATCTACTCCTTCTTTTACTGTTTGCCTCGATTCGACATATTGAATTCTTTGAACAAAATGAATCATAAACTCTCTCCGATATTGTGCATTTTCAAGATCTGCATCAAATCCATCGATTTTCATAATCTCTATCTCTTCAAAAGGTTCCCATTTAACAAATTCAGCTCTGTCTTCAACAATAGATTCAATAATTTGCAACGTGTGCGATGGCTCCACTTTTTTACCCATAAAATGTCCAGTGTTAATGATATAACAATCTACACCTGCCTCAAAAAGGTTCTTAAACAGTTTGTAATCCACGCTAAGTGGATATGTTCTGAATGGATTTGCATAAGGCTCAACAACTAGTTGATCCGGATTGATGCCTTCCGCCAGTTTTTCTGCAGAAGATCTTTTTGTTGCTAATGTCGCCCCCATCACTGAACCCAGCGCGGCTCCTTTTATTTTAATCACTGGTGGCATTGTCGGATCTTTCATAATCCAAAAGATAGAGTTTATCGGGTCATCAATGCGATCAACCCGATCGGCTGCCCATAGCTTTGATTTAATAGCACGTCCATTACCATTTCTTAAGTCTTCGGTTACAGGATATATTTTACCGTCATCATACATAATAGCTCCGTTATTTTGCATGGTCAAAATATATTTGTTATCTTCACAATTCATGGGATAGTCTTGGGTTTTATCAAAATAAGTAGGCTCTAAGGCAATCGATGTCTTATCTTCAATATTAATAATAAAAGCATCATCATGCAATACGGTTACGTTGTATTTATTATCGTGTTTTGCATGGGTAATCGTTGACTTTCCTGAGCCAGAAAGTCCAAAAACAGCAATCGTATGCTTTTTACCAGGCAAATTATAGCATTTCAATCCACCGTGACAGGCCGCATAACCATTTCGAGCTGCCGTTCCCCAAGCAAGTGTCAGGGTTCCTTTTTTGTATTCTCCAAAATATTTCATCCCTAGTATAGCCGCACAGTTATGGGTAGGGTCGAAAAAAGTTAGCCCCATCGGATGATCTGGATGAGACCAGTCAGGATCACAAAAAATAATAATATCTCCTTCTGGTATCTTTTTCGAGTATTTATACATTTCTGAGTATACTTCATTAACATATTGAAAATTTAATAACCAACTGTAAAATATGTTTTCATGGTCTTCCGGTATTAATAGATGTGCTTTAATCATGAAGTTTCGGTGCAATCCTATTACCACTTCACCATGATACATTGATTTTTTGCGCGTATCATAAATTGAATCCCTAATAATGGCCGAATAGTATTTTAGATCAACCTCCGGATCTCCTGAAATTCTTCTGGCAGCCGCCGCTCTACCAAAGGTATTACCGTCATTGAACAAAAGTGCATGAGCATCTTCCGGCAACCCTTGCTTCTCTGGTTCATAAATAGGAATACCTGTAAGTGGAATTGTTCCCGGGCTTTTTTTGGCTAGCTGATATGCTTGCGCTACTGTTTTGACAGACTGTACATTGTTTTGATAAAATGCCGTTTGAATCGTAGTTCGAATCTGTGATTTAATCGCATCAAACTCTTCTTTCCCCTTAAACCGATTGATGGTACTCATGCTTTCCCTCCCGAAATATATTAAAACTTCACCTTGAAACAGTCAACCATTCCTTATTGTAACATGTTATCCTAAATACTTGAAGCTATTCCTTCGACCATTTTATTTCTCCGCCAACCATTGTCATACATACACTGATGTCTTTCAATTCCATTGGGTCTACCACAAAGGGATCTTTATCTACTAACACCATATCCGCCAGCTTCCCCTCCGTAAGGCTTCCCTTGTCATTCTCTTCGTAAGAAGCGTATGCCGCATTCACCGTATAGGTTTTTATTGCCTCTTCCACTGTTAATGCCTGTTCTGGAAGCCACCCATTCTTAGGATTTCCCTCTCGATCTTTACGATTAACGGCTGCGTAAATCCCATAGAAAACATCCGGTGTCTCCACCGGTATATCGGATCCACCGGTTAAACAGATTCCCATATCTGTTAATATTCTCCAGTTATGTGCATCCTTCTCCCGATCGTTTCCTATGCGTTTGCTCATCATGGACCAGTCTGTCGCTGTTTGTGCTGTTTGTATATTTAAGCATACATTTATTTTTTTTAATCTTTCGTATAGTTTTCTATCTCCCACCTGACAATGAACAATACGGTGGCGAAGATTTTTGGGATTTTCTTTCTGCACTTTTTCATAAGCTTCAATAATCATTTCTAAAGAAGCATCGCCAATAGAGTGAAGGCATACCTGCATATTTTCCTCATGAGCTAACTTAACATTCTCATACAGCTCCTGTTTTTCATAAACCAGTATTCCTTTATTCCCAGGATCGTCCGAGTAATCTTTTCTCAACGCTGCCGTCCGAGCACCAATGGTTCCATCGCACCATTGCTTTATCGGACCTGTTTTATAATAAAAATCCCCTTGTCCAGTTCTATTACTTCCCTGTAAAAACCGTAGAATATCTTCTTTTTTCGGTAATGATATCTTTTGGTATATCCGTATTGGCAATTCTTTCATCTTAGCCATTCTGCCATAAGTCTCTGCTATATGTTCAAAATCTCCGCTATATCCCAAATCATAAGAATCTTCTGTATGGACGGAAGTAATACCGTATTTAAGCAATTCGGCTGAACCTTTCAAAATTCCTTTACGAATATAGGCGTGGTCATCTACGACGCACCGATTCTTCTTAAACCATTCCAAAGAAGCTTCACGAATAATGCCATTAGGTAAGCCTGCATTATCACAGTCGAAGGAACCTCCTGCTATATGCGTATGTTTATCCACACCAACCTCTTCCAAGGCTAAACTGTTAACAGAACCAATATGACCACAGGTCCGAAGAAGTAAAATAGGATTTTTGGTACTGATCTTATCTAAATCATGCCGATTTGGAAAACGAGGGTCTTCCCCAAAATTATTTTGATTCCATCCTCTTCCAATAATCCATTGTTTATCAGTAACTTTATGTTCTTCTATATAGCGCCTGCAACGTTCTATGATATCCTCAATACCATCGGCATCGGAAAGATTAACCGTCATCAGAGATATTCCATATCCGACCAAATGAGTATGTGTGTCAATAAATCCTGGCAACATTGTTTTTCCATTCATATCGATCATTTGCGTTGATTTATTCACCAACTGCATGATCTCCTTTTGACTGCCTACTTGTAAGATTCGATCTTCTTCTACAGCCATCGCTTCACATATCCGCCCATCCATGGTATATATTATTCCATTCATAAACACTTTGTTCCTGCTGTCCATTCTTAATCAGCTCCTTCTGAGAGATTACCTTGATCATACCTTGGTTCCCTGAACAGGTCAAGAAAAGAAAAAAACCGCCTCTACAATAGAGACGGCTTGAAAGCATTTATTTTTAGTACCACCCGCGTAATTTCATTGCATCAGCAACACGTTTAATAGACATCATATAAGCGGCTGTTCTCATATCTACATTATGCTCTTCTTTCAGTGCCCAGATATCATCAAAGGCTTTATTCATAGAGTTTTCCTGTTTTTTCTGAACCTCGTCAAATGTCCAACTATATCTCATAAGATTTTGTACCCATTCAAAGTAGGATACTGTAACGCCTCCAGCATTTGCTAGTATATCAGGAATAACCAAAATACCTTTATCGTTCATAATTTTATCGCCTTCTGGCGTTGTTGGACCATTCGCTCCTTCAGCAACTATTTTTGCTTTTACCTGATCTGCTGTTTCAGATGTAAAGACATTTTCAAGTGCACAAGGCATAAGGATATCAACTTCAAGACCAATCACGGCATTTCGATCAATCTCTTCTTCTGCCCCAGGGAAACCGGTAATCATTTTATTCTTGTTTCCTTTGGCGTACTCCATCAATTCTTTGATGTTCAATCCGTTGTTATTCACAAGAGTGCAGGATACGTCAGAAACAGCAACCACTTTAGCACCCATTTCTTCCATATACATAGCCGCATAGCTACCTACGTTTCCAAAACCTTGAACAGCAACACGAATTCCATCCAGATTAAGATCAAGTTTTTTCGCTGCATATCTTGCCATAATAGCAACACCAAATCCAGTAGCTTCTGTTCTGGCAAGCGATCCATAATAGGTAACCGGTTTACCAGTAAATACTCCTGGCTCAAAGCGACCGGTTGTTTTTTCATACTCATCTACCATCCATGCCATCACTTGACCATTTGTGCCAACGTCAGGAGCAGGAATATCTATTTTTTCTCCGATAATAGGCGCAATGGCTCTTGCGTAACCTCTTGAAAGTCTTTCCATTTCTCCTTCAGAAAGCTCGAAAGGATCAGCAATGACTCCGCCTTTACCACCACCGTATGGAACTCCAACAACGCCACATTTGAAGGTCATCCACGTAGATAATGCTTTTACTTCATCTTCATTTACATCTTGATGAAAACGAACTCCACCCTTAAAGGGACCTACTGCATCATTATGTTGCGAACGATAACCTACAAAAGTTTTGATGCTTCCATCATCCATTTTTACCGGAATGGAAACCTCAAGAACTCGGATCGGATTTTTAAGAATTTCATACACTTCCTGTGGAGTACCTAGCTTGTCACACGCTGACTTAACCTGTTGTTGTGCAATTACAAACGGATTGTTCACACCTTTTTCTGCCATTTGACTGCCTCCTTTATCTTTGGTTGATATTTCGAGTGACGGTTTAAGTTTTTTGAGATTAACAAAAACGTTTTCCCCTTGCCGTCTGAGAACTTTCATTCTGCAACCGTTTTCTGTTAATTCCAACCTTTCAACAAGCTCTGTTTATTGAAAAAACCTAATCACGCCCTCATACTCAGTTAGAATTATAACATACCTGTTTAGAAAGTGGTAGGTATTTCCCTAAAAATATGGGTATTCGCCTAGAAGCAGACTAAAAGCCCACCAATTCCTGCATGAGTCCCAATCACCGGCCCCATAGTAGTTAGGATAACCTCCGAAGGATTGAACCTTTCAATAATCTCATCCTTTAGCTTCTGTGCTTCTTCTAAGCAATCACAATGGGTAATCCCAACAATCTGATCGCTATAATCTGCTTTCTTTTTCTCCATTTCTTCTAACAATACCCTAATGGCCTTCTTTTTTCCTCTTAGAGTTTTAAGAACACGAACATAGCCATCTTCTACGTGAACGACTGGTTTAAGGTTTAACAAGTTGGAAATAAACTCTTTTGGTCTGCTTACCCGCCCGCCTTTTACAGCGTTCTCCAATGTTTCTAAATAAACAACGACTCTTAGCTGTTCTCGATATTCCTTAATTTTTTCAAGAACTTCTGATTTTTCAAGACCTTCTTTTGCCAACTGACATGCCTTTAATACTTGAAGACCCACGCCCAAGGAGCCACTAAGCGTATCAAAAACCTCTATATTACCCTTTATTCCTTCTTTTGCCTGTCGAGCGCCTTCATATGTACCACTTAAACAAGAAGATAAGTGAATGCTCAGTAGATCCTCACTCTCCTTTAAGCCTTCCGTAAATCGGTCTATAAAGGATTGTGGAGATGGTTGGGATGTTTTGGGCAAGCTAGCAGACGTGGACATCTTTTCAAAAAATTCTTCGTGGCTCAGATTTACTCCGTCCACATAATCAATGCCATCAATTTCTATTCTTAGAGGCACTACTAAAACATTAAATTTTTCAATTAATTCACTAGGTAAATCACAGGAACTGTCTGTAATAATTCTCACACTTTCTCCCCCTTTATCAAATGTGATGCTCCTTATTGATCATCTTCCATATGTTCTACTATGTATACCAATGTACTTTCTTTCTCATCTTTACTATCGCTATTATATCCATCCACATAGTCATATGCAAGCATATTTGTCAATACGCTTCCGTCTCTTAACAACAAGGTTTGTATTTTTGTTAAAATATAAGCATATGCATGGCTCCTCTGAGTATAATGCCTAAAACAGCCGCTATCATTGCTGGTCTTGCTACTCGAGCCACCCTCTCTCCCGCCGCTAAAAAAATGGCAACTCCAACAGGATCCAAAGGATTTAAGGTAAACCCTGCTATTCGGTTTAACTCTTCGACCGTCATGGCCCCTTCGTTTACTAGCTCTATTACAATGGCCATCATAGCTGTTCCACCTGCAATAAATTTTGTTACGATGGGCAATACGGCCACGCCTGGTATCCCTATCATTTCAAGCAGCGGTCCTGCCCAAACTTCCATCCAGCTAATAAGTCCTATGCTTCGCATCATATTAACAAGAAACACAGCTAAAATTAGTGGAGGCATTGATTTTGCTGCAATCATCATCCCTTCTTCTCCACCTTTAAATAAAACAGCAATCATTCCCGTTTTTCCTTTTATTTTTTCTTCTTTAGTAGCAACGACCTGCTCTTGTTTTCCAGTTTCAACTATATACTCATCATCTTTTCCTATCATTTTATACGCTACAAGACTTGCAACACATCCACATATAACAGAAGTTGCCATTCCAACAGGAATATTAAGCCCAACAACCGCTAAAGGAAACGTCGCATTTGCCTGTGCCATAACCAAAATAGCAGCCATCGTAGCTCCTATCTTTGCATCACTTATCTGCGAATCACGCTCCATTAGTTTTAAGGTAGAAACCGGTGCAGCAAAGCTAACAAACAACATTTGCAGAATGGCAAAGACGCCCATTCCCGGCAAGCCAACTTTTGATAGTAAAGGAGCTGATAGGTTTGCTGTTTTTTGTAAAACACCTCTGTCTTCCAGCAATTTCATAATGGCCATCATCACAACCATTACTGGCAAGATAATGTATAGCGAAAGTTCAACACCTGTTTTTCCAGCGTCAAGAATCATATTAACAACAGATTGCATCATAACTCCTCCTGATAATAGTTTTGAGTGAAATTCTTTCAAATGGGGTATTTAAGTAATAGATGCTTCTTTATTTGAGTGAATCGGTATAAAATCGAAAGGGTGTGATTGTATTGAAATTACTCGTTTGTGTTGACGGTTCCAAACAAGGTTGGAAAGCTTTGAACAAGGCAATTGAAATCGCTTCCGGTTGTTCCATTAACGAGGTTACCCTCATCCATGTCTATGAAAGTGTTGAAAAAAACTATTGGATTGCAACTGGTGAAGGTTATTATCCAACAGAAGAGGATTTTGAAAAATTAAAAGGTCTTCAGCAAAACATGGCCGAAAAACGTAAAAAAATGTTAGATGAATGTGCGGCCAAGTTCAAGGAAGAAGGTATCAATCCAGGAATTCTTTTAGAAGAAGGTCACCCCGCCCATACCATTGCCAGAATTGCCGACGATGGTAATTACGATATGATTATTATGGGTAATAGAGGTTTAGGAGGACTTAAAAAAATATTCCTGGGTAGTGTCAGCAATGCTGTCATTCAAGAAACCAAAGCAAGTGTTCTGGTAGTAAAATAGGTTAGTGCAAGGGGCACATAAGCATGGTGCCCCTATTTCATTATTCATCAGATAACCTCCAGTCAACAGGCAATTTTTTCGATCCTTTTTCTTTTTATCCGATGACTACTACCGTGAAAACTCTGTTTATCATAACGACAAAGGATGATCCCTATGATTCCACTTCGAGATAGTGTTCCCAGCCGAAAAATTCCATTTATTACCTATCTACTCATTGCAACCAATGTGCTTATTTTTATTTTTATCAAAACCTTAAGCCGTACCCAACTTCATCTTCTTGTTTTTCATTTTGGGTTTATTCCTGCCCGCTTGTCATCCCTGCTTCTGCATGACTCATCGGTAGTAATCACCGAAGCGATCCTTCCTATGGTGAGCAGCCTTTTCATTCACGGAAGCTGGTTTCATCTTATCAGTAACATGTGGAGTTTATGGCTTTTTGGAGATAATGTAGAAGACAATGTGGGACATATCAAATACTTTCTTTTCTATCTACTCGCCGGTATATTCGCCTCATTCATTCATTTTATTTTCAATGTCTCTTCTCCTATACCTGTTATAGGCGCATCAGGAGCTATATCGGCTGTTATGGGCGCCTATGTGGTTATGTTTCCTTTTGCACGAATCACAACGCTAATTCCTCTTTTATGGATTCCTTTTTTCATCAAGGTTCCTGCTATTTTCTTTATGGGGATATGGTTTTTTTCTCAGATAACCTCTGGTATATCAACGCTTATTCATACTGAGCTAGGCGGCGGTATTGCCTGGTGGGCTCATATTGGTGGTTTTATCTTTGGAACCCTTATTATTAACTTTATTCGTACTCAATCATGGCGTTATCGATGTTCACCTTATGATGAACATTACAACTGTTATGATAACTCAGACCGATGAGTAAAATCTTTTGCTACCTGATTCCTAAATGTCTTATCTGTTAAAAGTTCATAACCAATGGCTGCCAATGCAATCGCGCTTTTAAGAATGACTTCATCGGCTCTTTCTGAAGAACTGGCCATTGCATATTCATAGGTATGTGGCGCAACGGCTGCATCTACAATTCCCACATAGGGATGCATGATCGGCATTACATCCGATAAATTTCCAATGTCCGAAGATCCGGCTGGTTCTTCCGGATCAGCAACGTTCATCTCTTCCCCTTGTAATTCCATATATGCCTTAAATCTTTCTTCCATACTACCATTAGAATATCGCTCTGCATATATTTCATCATGACAAAACTCAACTTGCGAGCCATTTTTATCTGCTTCTTCCCTAGCAAAGCTTTTTATTTGTTCTATAACCTGTTGTATTTCAGTCTTTCGTTTTGCGCGGATCAAGAACTTTCCGCATGAATAATCAACAATGACGTTGGAAGCAGAGCCTCCAGCTGTTATAATTCCATTTACAATCACTTTAGGGGGATATTTTGATTTTTGTTTTTCTATTCGATTAAATACTTGTATCAAAGGATATAATGCATCGATTCCGTTTTCCGGCTTTGATGAGTGGGCAGGTTTACCATGAAATTCAATAATGAGTTCACAGCAGGCTGTGCTATTTCTTTTTATCAGAGATTGATTGGATGGATGCATCATCAAGGAAAAATCCACATCATCAAATGCTCCTCCCTGAATCATAAGAATTTTTCCTCCTCCATTTTCTTCTGCCGGTGTTCCTAAAAGCATAATAGAGCCACAAAGGTCTCCAGCCATTTCCTTAAGCGCTAGCGCCGCACCAACGGAACTTGCCGCAATAAGGTTATGACCACAAGCATGACCTATTTCTGGCAATGCATCATATTCTGCCAAAAAAGCAATCGCCGGACCTTCTTCTCCTTTACAAGTTTTCGCTTTCAATGCGGTTTCAATATTAGCTGTCTTTCTTTCAACAGCAAACCCTTCCTTTTCCATAATGGATGCAATTTCATCCGATGCCTTATATTCACAAAAAGCTAGCTCTGGTTCTTCATGCAACTTTTTACTTAGTCCTAATAATACAGATTGTTTCTTTATGACATGTTTTTTAGCGCGTTCAAGTATCCACTCCATTGTAGCTTCCATTTAATGCACCTCCAAAAATTGTTTTCCCTGATACTGTAGCACCATTATATCAGAAAGAATTCCTTATTCGAAGTGTTAACGATTTCAATCATTTCAGAATCATGATACAATAATAGCAGGAAAATAGTACCTTTTAGTATAGCCCCAAGTATTTTCGCCGGAAACGAACTGTGGTTAGGAGGTTAAGGTAATGGATATTTGTTATCAACACTTTCACAGCAAATACTTAAACCGTGTCATGGAATTTAAGCGTTATGGTTCCAGCGGTAAACCGATGATGGCATTCCCTTCTTCGGGTGGACGATTTTTTGAGTATGAAGACTTTAAAATGATCGAAGCTTGTCAACCTTTTATCGAGCAAAGTCTTATTCAGGTGTTCACACCTGACAGTATTGATCACGAAAGTTGGCTGGAGGACGATGTTTGGCCTGGAGACAGGGCTCATAAACACAATCTATATGATCAGTATATTGTCCAGGAACTCGTGCCCTTTATTCTTAGTAAAGCCGATTATCAAGGCAAACTGATCACTACAGGATACAGTATGGGCGGATATCATGCTGCAAACTTTTTCTTCCGACATCCCTACATCTTCGACACATTAATTGCCTTAAGTGGAATCTATGACCTTCGTTATTTTGTAGGACATCATTTGGATATCCATAATGTCTATATCAATTCTCCTGTTGACTACCTGGCAAACCTATCCGATTCAAACTTCCTTGAACAGTATAAACAAAGTACTATTATCATTTGTACAGGAACCGGAGACTGGGAAGAAAATTCTATCCAACATACCAATCAAATAAAACGCGTCCTAGAAGAAAGAGAAATACCTGCCTGGATCGACTATTGGGGAAGTGATGTAAATCACGACTGGCCTTGGTGGCGAAAACAAACAGCCTATTTCCTTGGAGAACTCCATCGGCAAGGAAAACTTTCACAGCCTATCCCTTAACAAATCTACCCTTACTTTAATAACATTATTCCTAACAACAGGAGGAATCTCTTTTATGGTTTTGGTACTCAATTTCTTTCTAAAAGATGCATTTGCGGATACTTTTAATCAGGTGATCCAAAAACAACTGGATGACGCAAATGTATCCTGCAATTTTATACGTATTTCTACAGCTACTACAACCAAGGAAATACAGTTACAGAGTCACGACGCTACCCATTTGATTCTATCCGGATCAGAAGCGTCTACGTTAGATGACATGGGTTGGGAAAAAGAAATCCAGGAAATTGTTACCTATTTTATGGAAAGCAAAATGCCAATTCTTGGAATCTGCTATGGTCACCAACTTTTAGTAAGGCTCCTAGCTGGGAAAAAATATTTACAAAAGTCACCCCATCCAGAAATTGGTTGGGGGCACATAAACATCGTTGACAACCCTCTGTTTTCAGGAATTAAGGATCCTATTTGTCTTTTAGCTCATTACGACGAAGCCATAGACCTGCCGGAGGATTTCCATATTTTAGGTTCTTCTGCAAAATGCGCTGTCCATGGCTTCCAATATAGGGAGCTTCCCGTTTGGGGAGTTCAGTTTCATCCAGAGTATGATCCGGAGTCTGGACAAGAACTGTTTGATGATCTGAAAGCCAATGACCCCCATTACCATGCTTATTATGAAAACAAGCTGACCCATGCCAATCAGCTTCAACAAAACAAACTGCTTTTTACTAATTTTGTCACGATGACATTATAGAACTCATTTTAATTACAGTTGATTTCATTGATTTCCCCATGTTCTTCCTTGGCAAAAACCTAAAGAGTCAGGCTTTTTCAACCTGACTCTTTGTTTTATTCCTTAAATTCTTCTTCTAAAGCATCATCAACCACTACCTCAGAAATTGCTTCTGTTAAAATATGTTTCTCTTCTACTTGTTTCAATCTCAGACGAACCGCCTCTTCCACTTCAAACTCCTGATTAAAACCTTGGTACAGAGAATAAATAATTAAAAGTAATATCACCGCAAACGGTAATCCTGTAATAACTGTTGCTGTCTGCAGGGCTATCAATCCGCCTCCAATTAAAAGAGTTGCCGCTACTACCCCTTCCATGCAAGCCCAGAACACACGTTGAGGAACAGGAGAGTCCAATTTCCCACCAGAAGTTAGGTGATCAACTACTAATGATCCGGAATCAGAAGAAGTGACAAAAAAGACCGTCACAAGAATGATACCAATCACCGATAAGAGCCTTGCCATCGGAAGATTTTCCAGCATGGCAAACAATGCAATCGAAGCATCTATCTCCACCGCCGATACTATATCAGCAACGCCTGTTAGTTGAATATTAATGGCCGTACTTCCAAAGACGGACATCCATAGAAAGGAAACGAGGGTAGGAAACAACATGACTCCGAGAATAAACTCCCGTACAGTTCTCCCCTTAGAAACTCTTGCGATAAACATTCCCACAAAAGGTGACCAAGAAATCCACCATGCCCAATAAAAAATAGTCCAGCCACCTTGCCAATTAGTGTCTCTGAAAGTTTCTGTCCACATACTCAGCTCAGAAAATTTAGCGATATAATAACCAATGTATTGAGATAGACCATTTAGAATATATACGGTAGGCCCAAGAATTAGCACTAAAAGCATAAAGATGCCTGCTAGTCCCATATTAATTTCACTTAATTTTTTGACGCCGCCATCTAGTCCTAATACTACGGATATGGTTGCAAAACCAGTAATAACCGCTATCAATATAACCTGTGTTCCTGTATTAATACTAAGTCCAAATAAATAATTTAACCCTCCATTGATCTGAGTAACTCCAAGCCCTAAAGACGTAGCTAGCCCTGTCAATGTTGCTAATACTGACAAAACATCGATCATATTTCCCCAAAATCCATATATTTTGTTTCCAATTAACGGATAAAAAATAGATCGAATGGTTAGAGGAAGTCCTCTGTTAAACGCAAAAAAAGCCAGTCCCAAGCCTACAATAGAGTAAATTGCCCAGGGATGAATTCCCCAATGATAAAAAGTGGTTACCATAGATGCTTGGGCTGCTTTAGCCGAGTTTGGTTCAATGCTTCCAAACATCGGGGAGGGTGTGTTAAGATGTAGAATCGGCTCACCGACACTCCAAAACATAAGACCAATTCCCATCCCGGCACTCATTAG
Source organism: Tindallia californiensis (assembly GCF_900107405.1). Taxonomy (NCBI): domain Bacteria; kingdom Bacillati; phylum Bacillota; class Clostridia; order Peptostreptococcales; family Tindalliaceae; genus Tindallia; species Tindallia californiensis. The sequence continues at coordinate 298,898 of NZ_FNPV01000002.1, forward strand.
CATTGCATACCAACCAATTTTACTAAACTCTGGCTGAGCATCATGCCCACCAATTTTAATTTTTCCAAATTTCCCAAAAGCAAATACCAATGCAGCTACAATAAATATATTAGCCACCATTACAAAGAACCAACCAAAATTGGAAGTAATAAAATTCAACGTATTTTGAAATACAGCTTCAGCCTGAGCAGGGTAAATCAATGTCATTGCAATAAAAATAACCAATAAAAAAGAAGAAAGCAACGTTACCTGAGGATGGATGTCAAAACCAAAGCCTTCCCAATTGTTTTCGCCTGGCTCTTCCATTCCGGATTCATCAAATAATGACGCCGTCGGTTTAATCTGAAGGCCCTTAAAGGGTGGTCTTTCTTTAATCGCTTTTTTTCTTGCCTCTGCCTCCGCTTTTTTTAATTTTTTCGCAAGGGCTCTTTTTGATAATATTTCCTGCCTTTTCTCTTCTTTTAACCGCTTTTCTTCCTCTCTAAGCCGTTTCTCCTCTTCTCTCTTCTGCTTCGCCAGCTCTTTTTTTTTCTCTTCATATCCTTTTTTCAGTTCTTTCTCTTCTTCTTTAAGCTTTCTTTCTTCGTCCTTGAGTCTTTTTCGTTCTTCTTCCATACACAAAACCCCTCCAAGCAATATAGATAAAACCATATGATATATTCAGTTTTCGATTCTAACATGTATATAACCAAAAATCCAATCGGCAAACAGATAACCAGCTATTTTTCCAGCTTTAAGGTCAAGCTTTTCCCAAACAGAAAAGAGACCAGCCATAAACTAGGTCCCTTTATCAATCCTTATAAACAGGTGACAACCACTAAAAACGAACTTGTACCGCTTCTCTTTCCGAAGCTTGAACCGCTTCGAAATAGGAAATAAATTGAAAACCCATGACTCCTGCTAATACATTGCCCGGGAAGGTTTGAATCTTTGTATTATACTTCATCGCTGTATCATTATAAAACTGTCGGCTATAGGCAATTTTATTTTCTGTATCCGATAAATCTTGTTGTAGTTTCGAGAAGTTATCGCTGGCTTTTAACTCTGGATAGGCTTCAGCAACAGCAAATAAGGATTTCAGCGCTCCTGAAAGTTGATTCTCT